>NZ_JAIBES010000037.1 GCF_019459305.1 Sphingopyxis sp.
CGGCGTCCTTGAGGCGCTTGGCGTCGGCCGGCGGCAGGGCGGGCAGGAGGCCGGTGCAGTGCCTGACCCCCGGCGCCCCCCGCGTGGGGGGGGGCGGCGGCAAGTATCGACCGCTAGCCGCCATTGTGGAACCGGTTTACGGCTCGAACGCCGCCAAGATCGGGCATGGCCCCTTGTCGCTCGCCGCACATTGGTCCGCCAGTCGCGCCAACGCCGCGCGCGTTTGCGTCATCTGCGCGATCTTGGCGTCCAAGGCGTCGATGCGCTGCCACGCCAGCCCACGTACGCGCACCCGGTCGTCGCATTCTTCCAGCGCGAGCAGCTCGGCGATTTCTTCGAGGGTGAAGCCCGACGCCTGCGCCGACCGGATAAATTTGAGTCGCCACAGATCATTCTCGTCATAGCGGCGCACACCGCCGCCCCAGCCGTCGCCGCCGCGGCGCACGGGCGTCCCCATCAGGCCGCGGCGTTGATAATAGCGGACCGTTTCGACGCCGACGTCGCCTGCTGCGGCCAATTTGCCAATGGTCAATTGCATCGCTTGACTCCGTACTATGGTACGGAGCCTATATGGGTTGCATGACAAGCCAAGCAACCCTTCATCGCATGGTCATGCCGGGACACACCTGCCCCTATGGCCTCAAGGCAAAACATCTCCTGAAACGGCGCGGCTTTGCGGTCGACGACCGCTGGCTGACGACGCGCGGCGAGGTTGATGCGTTCAAGGCAGAACATGGCGTCCAGACGACGCCGCAAACCTTTATCGATGGCGTCCGGACCGGCGGCTATGACGATCTGCGCCGCCATTTCGGCCTGACGGTCGCCGATCCCGATTCGGTCAGCTATCGCCCCGTTATCGCCCTGTTCGCGATGACGGCGCTGATGGCTCTGGCGGCGAGTTTTGCGGCCTTCGGCACCGCGGTTACGACGCAGGCGGGCGAATGGTTCATCTCGTTCAGCATGGTCGTGCTGGCGCTGCTCAAGTTGCAGGACATCGACAAATTTTCGACGATGTTCCTGAATTACGACCTGCTGGCGCGCCGCTGGGTGCCTTATGCTACGATCTATCCCTTCGCCGAGGGGTTGGCGGGGGTGTTGATGTCCGCGCACGCGCTGCCGTGGCTGTCGATCCCGATCGCGCTGTTCATCGGCGGCATCGGCGCGGTTTCGGTGTTCAAAGCGGTCTATATCGATAAGCGCGAGCTGAAATGCGCGTGCGTCGGGGGCAGCAGCCGGGTGCCGCTGGGCTTTGTTTCCCTGACCGAAAATCTGGCGATGGTCGGCATGGCATTTTGGATGCTATGGATGCTGGCGTGACGATGATCCGCCATCTTTTGCTCTCGCTGTTCCTGATCGGCCTGTCGTTGTCGTCAGTGACCACGCTCGTGCAGGCCGAGTCCAGGGTGACCGACTGCCATGGCGCGATGCAGGTCGATACGTCGCACCACCAACCCGATGCCGACGACGGCAAAGCCGCGGCGCATGTCTGCATCGGTTGCGTCGCCAGCACCCCGGCGGTCGCAGCGGCGACACGCGTGCGGCTGGCCGCACTCTTGCCACCGATCCGACCAATGGCGACACTGACCGGCGCCAATGCGCCCCCCAGCATCCCCCCGCCCCGACCCTGACAGCCGCCAAACCAAACCCCGATTTTCCGATCCTGTCAGGACGATATTATGTCGAAAACGCCTTTGCTGGCGGGCGCTGCCGCGCTCGCCCTAATCCCGCTGTCCGCCGCTGCGCAAGACCATAGCGAGCATGATCTCCACGCTAGCCATGTGGCGCCCGCCGCCGAACCCAAAGCCGCCGATCCGGTCGATCATGGCACGATGGACCATGGCACGATGGACCATGGCACGATGGCCCATGGCGCGATAGACCATGGCAGCACGACCATCCCCGCCGAAGGATCGGGCACCGCGCGTCTGCCCGCCAACGAGGGCGGCCACACCGGCCTGCACATCGACGCGGGCGACGACTGGATGGTGATGATCCACGGTTTTGCCTGGGGCGTCTATACCGATCAGTCGGGGCCGCGCGGCGACAACAAGGCCTATATCCAGTCGATGCTGATGCTGGCGGGCGAAAAGCAGACCGAATGGGGCCGGATCCAGCTGAAGACGATGATGAGCCTGGAGCCGTTGATGTCGAATTTCGGCTATCCCAATCTGTTTGCGACCGGCGAGACGGCGGGCGGCGAACCTTTAATCGATCGCCAGCATCCGCACGACCTGTTCATGGAGCTGGCGGCGCGAATCGACGTCAATGTCGGCGATGATGCGCGGCTGTTCGTCTATGGCGGCCCGGTCGGCGAGCCCGCGATCGGCCCCAGCGCCTTCATGCACCGCGGCAGCGCGCGCTATAATCCCGAGGCGCCGATCACCCATCACTGGTTCGATTCGACGCACATCACCTATGGTGTGGCAACGCTGGGCTATGCGACGCGCGCTATCCAGCTCGAGGGATCGCTCTTCACCGGCCGCGAGCCCGACGAGAAACGCTGGAACATTGAAGGCCCGCGTTTCGACAGCTGGTCGCTGCGCGGCACCTGGACCCCTTCCCCTGTCTGGGCGTTGCAGGTCAGCCATGCGCGGCTGAAAGAACCCGAGGCGCAGCATCCGGGCGAGAATGAGCATCGCACCACGGCGAGCGTCAGCTATGCCAACGGTCGCGGCCTGTCGGCGACCGCGGCGTACAGCGCGAAGAACCGCGATCCCGGCGCCACGCTGAGCGCATGGCTGGCCGAGGTAAACTGGGATCTCGACGATCATCACACATTGTTCGGGCGGGTAGAAAATGTGAAGAATGACGAGTTGTTCAGCGACCATGACGACCCGCTGCACGATGTGCCGTTCCGCGTGACCAAGTTTCAGGCGGGCTATGCCTATCGCCTGCCAATCACAGGGCCGCTGAATCTGGCGCTCGGCGGCAGTATCGCGGCGTTCGACAAGCCGCGCGCGCTCGATGTCGCCTATGGCAAGAACCCGATCGGCGCGACGGTCTTCGCCCGATTGAGCATCGGTCATTGATGTAACTTATGGCTGGGCTATCGAAGGTGAGCGATTCGCGCCAACGGAGCCCAGCCATGTACAACCGCCGCCACTTCCTTACCGGGGCGACCCTTGCCGGCCTCGCCGCACCGGCAATCGTCCGCGCGCAGGGCATCTTGCGCGACTTTCCGTTCAAGCTGGGCGTTGCGGCGGGCGATCCCGCCAGCGACGGTTTCGTCATCTGGACCCGGCTGGCGCCCGAACCGATGGAGCGCCACGGCGGGATGCCGCTGACCAACGTGCCGGTCGAGTGGGAGGTCGCGAGCGACACAGGGTTTCGCGACGTTGTCGCCAAGGGGACCGAACTGGCGCGGCCCGAACTGGCGCACAGCGTCCATGTCGAAGTGGCAGGGCTGCTACCCGATCGTCCCTATTATTACCGCTTTACCGCCGCGGGCGAGCGCAGCCTGCGCGGCCGCGCGCGCACCCTGCCCGCCCCCGACGCCAGGGTGGCCGCGCTGAAATTCGGGGTCGCCGGGTGCCAGCATTTCGAGTCCGGGTTCTACGGCGCCTATCGCCACATGGCGCGCGAAGACCTGGCGTTTGTCTATCATTATGGCGACTTCATTTACGAATATCAGCAGAACTACCTCTACGACAACGGCCTGCCGATCCGCCCGGTTCGGCGGTACGAACAGCGCGCGCTGATCGACGTCACCGATTTCCGCGCCGCCTACGCGCAAACGCTGCTCGACATCGACCAGCAGGCGGTCCGTTCGGTCCACGCGCATCTATCAAGTTTCGACGATCACGAGATCATCAACAATTGGGTGTCGGATACTGCCAACTGGAAGATGGACCTGCCGGACAATGATCCCGATGCCGCGCCGGCCGACGTCTTCATGCTCAAGAAACAGGCGGCGCTGCAGGCGTGGTACGAACATATGCCGGTGCGCAAGGCGTTGCTGCCGCGCGGCGGCATGATCGCGATGAACCGCGAGTTCCGCTATGGCGACCTGATGGCGATGCAGTTGCTCGACACACGTCAATATCGCACCGACCAGCCATGCGGCGACGGGTTCAAGCCCGCCTGCTCCGACGTGTTTGCGAAAGACCGGCAAGTGCTGGGCAGGGCGCAGGAAGAATGGCTGGGCCGCAACCTGGCGCGCGGCGGGGCGATGTGGAACACGCTGGCGCAGCAGGTGACGATGATGTCGCTCGACCGCCGCCGTCGCCCCGACGAAACGCAAAAGATCCTGAACATCGACAGCTGGGCGGGCTATGAAGAGCCACGCCAGCGCATATTGTCGCGCTTTGCAAGACTGAAAAACTGCATCGTGCTGACCGGTGACGAGCATCAGAACTTCTGCGGCGACCTGGTCCAGCGCGACAAGGTGGTCGGCGCCGAATTCGTCGCGACATCGATCAGCAGCGGCGGCGACGGCAGCGACAAGCGGAGCGGCACCGACGAGTGGCTGGCGCGCAACCCTGAGCTGAAATTCGCCAATGACCAGCGCGGCTATCTGGTGTGCGAGGTCGGCCGCGAGGCGTGGCAGACGCATTTCATGGTCGTCGACAAGGTGACGACGCCGGTGAACAACCTGTCGAAGCGCGCGACCGCGGTAGTCGAGAACGGGGTTGCCGGGATCAAGATGGCTTAGCTCGCAGCGGCCTTGAGCCGCGCGACAACATCCTCATCGCGGATGCGGCGCCAGTTTGCTTCAACAAAGCTGTGGATGCCGAACAAGAACAGGCCGGCCGCGACGAGCAGATACAGCTCGGCATGTTCGGTCAGCGCCGACAGCGCATCGCCGAGCCCTTTGACCTCGCCTGCAGAGTTGAACCAGCCGGCGCGGATCAGCGATACGCCGATGACCGCGAACACCACCGCGCGCGCGGCGAGACCGGCGCGGCCGACGGGGACAACCCATGCGGGCGCATCGGCGGCGACGCCCTGCATGAACTCGGTGGTCCAAGCCTTCATCGCCTGATGCGCTGCGGCGGCAAGAAAACATAGTCCGATGGCGCCGAGCAGCGTGCCGCCCAGCGGCATGTCGAGCAGCATCCCCGCCGCCGCCTGTTCTTGGTCGCCATCGCCGCCCGCAGCATGGCCAGATGCGAGCCGGACTGCAGCCCATGCCAGGATGAAATGCGCAATGCCGCTCGCCGCATAGCCGATGCGGATCGCAATGCCCTTGGCATCGTCGCCCTTGCCTTCGCTATCGAGCGCCGCGCCATAGAGGCGATAGGCGCCATAAAGCGCGAGACCGGTCGCCAGCAGCACGAGCAGATAGGTGCCGCCCGACATGTCCTTCACCGCGCGGAACACGCCTTGCGGGCTGGCGTCCGACGCGTTGGCGCTGGTCAGCGCAAAAAAGGCAAGCAGGCAATAAACGACACCCCGCGCGCACCAACCAGCACGGGCAAAGGTTTCGAGGCGGCGCAGTCGGTTCATCGGGGTCGCTCCTGTCGGGATGTCGTCAGGCAACGTCCCGGCGCGAGCGCGGTTCCGTGTTGGACTATTTCCGGCCGAACAGTCGCTCGACGTCGTCCATAGCCAGTTTGACCCACGTCGGGCGGCCATGGTTGCATTGTCCGCTGTGCGGCGTGACTTCCATCTTCCGAAGCAGCGCGTTCATTTCGGCGACGCTGAGGGTGCGGCCGGCGCGGACCGAGCCGTGGCAGGCCATGGTGGCGGCGACGAGTTCGAGCTTTTCATGAAGCCCGAGCGCGGCGTCATAGCCCGCCAGATCGTCGGCGATGTCGGTGACGAGTTTGCGGCAGTCGATCGCGCCGAGCATAGCCGGGACCGCGCGGACCACCACCGCGGCGGGACCGAAGCGTTCGAGCTCGACCCCGAGCGTCGCTAGCTGCGCTGCCGCGGCTTCGAGTCGGTCGCAGGCGGTTTCGTCGAGTTCGACGACTTCGGGGAGCAGCAGGCCTTGCGACGGTACCGCCTGCCCGCTCATGCCGCGGCGGAGTTGCTCGAGCACGAGGCGTTCATGCGCGGCGTGCTGGTCGACGATGACGAGGCCGTCCTCGGCCTCGGCGACGATATAGGTGCGCGCGATCTGGCCGCGCGCGATACCCAGCGGGTGGGCATCTCCCTGCGGCACGGGTGCGGTCGCAGGTTCGGCGCGGCCCATTGGCAGCAGATCATGGGGCAGCCCATCGCGCGGCGGTGCAAAATCGATCACGCGATCGCGGAGCAGTGCTTGGGTGGCGAAATCGCCATCGGCGCCGAACAGATGCGTAGCGGGGGCGTGCGGATAGGGCAGATGCGCGGCGAACAGCGTCGGCGCGGGAGGCGCGACGGGTTCCTGCTGCCACGCCGCAAGCGCGGCCTCGGCGGGGCGCTGGACGCTGCGAAAGCCATGCTCGTCGAGCGCGCGGCGCAGGCCGCCGACGATCATCCCGCGGATCAGCTGCGGGTCGCGAAAGCGCACCTCGGTTTTGGCCGGATGGACGTTGACATCGACCTCGCCGCCCGGGACGTCGAGGAACAAAGCGACGACGGGGTGACGATCGCGCGCCAGCAGGTCAGCATAGGCTCCGCGCAACGCCCCGACGAGCAGCCGGTCCTTCACCGGACGGCCGTTAACGAACAGATATTGATGGTCGGCGATGCCGCGATTGTAGGTTGGCAGGCTGATCACCCCGCCGATATGGACGTCACCGCGATCGAGATCGACGCCGATGCTGTTTGCGGCGAGATCGCGCTGGGTCAGCGCCGCGACGCGGCTCAATTGATCCTGCCCGCCCTGCACATCGAGCGCACGGCGACCGTCATGTTGGAGCGTAAAGCCGACATCGGGGCGCGCCATCGCCAGCCGCTTCACGACGTCGAGGCACGCGGCATATTCGCTGCGCGCGCTGCGCAGGAATTTGCGGCGGGCCGGAACGCAAGCGAACAGATCTTCGACGACGACGCGGGTACCGTTCGCAAGCGCCGCCGGTCCTTCCGCGACCACCACACCATTGTCGACGACCCGACGCCAGCCATCGCCGCCCGCGCCCCGGCTTTCGAGCGTCAGCCGCGCGACGCTGGCGATCGAAGGCAGCGCTTCGCCGCGAAAACCCAGCGTGGTGACATCTTCGATTGCGTCGTCGGGCAACTTCGACGTGGCATGGCGTTCGAGCGCCAGTGCCATGTCGGCGGGGGTCATCCCGCAGCCGTCATCCTCGACCTCCAGCCGTGAAATTCCACCTTCAGCGATTCGCACCGAAATGCGCGTGGCACCGGCGTCGATGGCGTTTTCGACCAGTTCTTTGAGCGCTGCGGCGGGTCTTTCGACCACTTCACCGGCTGCGATCCGATTTACGAGCGTTTCAGGCAGGCGACGTATTGACATGGGGGCTGTCCTAGCGCAGTCGAGCGCAAATCGCGACCCACCCGCACAGCCTTATCATATTGTCCAGCCAGCCCCCATCGGCCGAGCCGGAATCTCTCCCTGATTGGTCCTGTCGCCGGCCGGGCGCGCAGGTGTAACGACGCGGCGGCGTGGTCCTTCCCCAGGGCCAGCGCCGATGACAGGGAAGCAGTATCGATGTCATTCTTTTCTCGCTGGTTCAAATTCAACTCCCAGGACATGGCGATCGACCTCGGCACCGCCAACACGGTGGTCTATGTGCGCGGCAAGGGGATCGTGCTGAACGAGCCTTCGGTCGTTGCGGTCGAGACGATCAACGGGATCAAGCGGGTCAAGGCGGTCGGCGACGACGCGAAGCTGATGATGGGCAAGACCCCCGACAGCATCGAGGCGATCCGCCCGCTGCGTGACGGCGTCATCGCCGACATCGACGTCGCCGAACAGATGATCAAGCACTTCATCACCAAGGTCCACGGTGGCAAGCCCAACGCGTTCCGCAGCCCTGAAATCGTGATCTGCGTTCCGTCGGGTTCGACCAGCGTCGAGCGCCGCGCAATCCGCGACGCCGCGTCGAACGCGGGCGCCAGCGAAGTGTGGCTGATTGAAGAACCGATGGCCGCCGCGATCGGCGCCGACATGCCGGTCACCGAACCGATCGGGTCGATGGTCGTCGATATCGGTGGCGGCACCACCGAAGTCGCGGTGCTGTCGCTCCGCGGTCTCGCCTACACCACCTCGGTCCGCGCCGGCGGTGACAAGATGGACGAAGCGATCGTCTCCTATGTCCGCCGCCACCATAATCTGCTGATCGGCGAAGCGACGGCTGAGCGGATCAAGAAGGATTTCGGCATCGCGCGCATCCCCGCCGACGGCGTCGGACTGACGATCCATATCAAGGGCCGCGACCTCGTCAACGGCGTGCCCAAGGAAATCTCGATCAACCAGGCGCAGATCGCCGAAGCGCTGTCCGAACCGATCGGTACGATCGTCGAAGGCGTCCGCATAGCGCTGGAAAACACCGCCCCCGAACTGGCTGCCGACATCGTCGATCAGGGCATCGTCCTTACCGGCGGCGGCGCGCTGATCGCCGAGCTCGACGAACTTCTCAAGGAAGCAACGGGCCTGCCGGTGACGGTCGCCGACGATCCGCTGACCTGCGTCGCGATCGGCACCGGCCGCGCGATGGAAGACCCCGCCTTCCGCGGCGTACTCCAGCAAGCTTGAGCGAGCGTATCTGAACTATGGTCCGCCCGGTACATCGACGTCCGGGGCAATCCCGAAAGGCCCAATACAGCCTGTTTGCGGCCTATGTCATCGCAGTGACAGGGGCGGTTGCGGGGCTGTTGCTGGCGATCCTGTCGGTGGTTGACCCCGTCGGATTTGCGCAACTGCGTCTGGCAAGTCAGGAAATCACCGCGCCGATCGCGCGCGTGTCGCGGTCGGTGATCGGCTCGATCTCGGGCATCGACGATAGTGTCGGGGCCTATGTCCGCGCCGGGTGGCCGGACCCGCGGGGGGGGTCCGCACTGGGCGGCCCGCGCCGCGGGGTGGTGGGCCCCC
>NZ_JAIBES010000050.1 GCF_019459305.1 Sphingopyxis sp.
CATATTGTACCTAAGACATGGGTGACACCCTTGCTCCGAAGGGGTTGTCGATTGTTTGTAACGTTCTTTGTTCGAGATCGATATAGCCCAGATCATATTGCATGAAGCTGACGAGCCAGATGCCGTCGTCGACTTCCTTGAGCCCGAGTCTCTGGCCGGCGAGCGCGGTTGAGATATTGATCTTTTTTCGGGCCATGCAGATACGACCGCAGTGGGTGACGAGGATGTCGCGGTCATGGAAGGGATATTCCACGTCGGGCAATCCAGCATAGGCGATTTTGGCGGTTGAATAGACTGCGGCGGGGCTCTTCATGTCGAGGGCCTCGTGCGGTCTTTCGTTATTGAATTCGTTGACGAAAGCGTCGAACCGCGCCTGCTGCTGGAGGAAGTTCATGCCAGGCGGTCGGGTTGTTTCCTGCTTGAGGGTTCGATGCATGCGTTCGTGTCTGCCATTTTCCTGCGGGCTGGCGGGCCTGATGCGCTCGATCTTGATACCGAGGCGCAGCCATCAGGCTGAGAGCCTGGAGAGGTTGTAGAGCCCATTGGGTGAGGCGAATGGGGTCCCGTTGTCGCTCCGTATCGAGGTTGGCAGCCCCCGGTTTGCAAACAGATGGCTGAAGGCTTCGATGACGGGCTGTTGCCGCGTTGATTCCATGGCTTCGCACAGCAAGATCATGCGCGACGCCTGGTCGGTCACCGTCAAGGGGTAACAGTAGCGGCGGTCGCCAAGCTGGAACTCGCCTTTGAAATCGGTGCACCACAGATCATTGGGTGCAACAGCATCCGAAAGGGCAGTTCCCTCAGCCTTGCAGCGTCGGCGCTGGCGAGCTCGCTTCACCAGGCCATGGCGGTCGAGTACCGCATGGACGGTACTCTTGGCGGGGAGGCGGACATCGCCGTTCAACTTCCTGACCAGGAGCTCGCGTATCTTCCTGGCGCCCCAATGCGGCTTGTCCTTCTTGGTTGCGACGATTAACCGCTCGATCTGTTCGGGCAGCTGGTTGGCATAACGCACCGGCCGCCGCGAGCGGTCGGTCAGAGCGTCGAGCCCGGCCTCCTTGTAGCGGTTGAAAATTTTGTAGCCGGTCTTTCGGGATATCCCTAAAGACCGGCAAACATCGCTCATGCCTTCACCATCCAGAAGACGCGCGATGAAGCGTATACGGTCGTCCATTACCGAACACTCCTTCCATGGCATCGACACCTCCCGCAAAGCGAAATGTGTTACCCATGTGTCCGGTACAAATCGTCACCTATGTCTCGGGCCGCTCA
>NZ_JAIBES010000068.1 GCF_019459305.1 Sphingopyxis sp.
TAGTACTACAGTTGCATTTATCATCAAAATCTGATTCTCTCGCGATAGATTGGCGGGGGATCGGATCATGGCGGTTGCGGAGTGGGCGGGAACGCTTGTCGATTGGCGGGCGGCGCTTGATGAGTTGAAGGAGTATCTGGCCCCAGCGTTGGGGCGGGCGGAGACTCGGGCATCGGGTGATGCGTTCATCGATGGGCTGCTTTCGGGCGCCGAACGCAAAACCGGATGGATGCTGGCGGAGGAAGCCGGGCTGGATCGTCCTTATCGCATTCAGTCGCTGCTGGGGCGTTCATCCTGGTCGGCGGAGACGCTGCGTCATCGTGTGCAGGACTATGTCATGGCATCGCTCGGTGACAAGGATGGCGTGCTCGTCGTGGATGAGACGGGTTTCCTGAAGAAGGGCGCCCATTCGGCTGGGGTTGCGCGGCAATATTCTGGAACGGCCGGACGGATCGAGAACTGCCAGGTGGGGGTGTTCCTCGGCTATGCCAGCCGATACGGCCATACGTTGATCGATCGTCGGCTCTATCTACCCAAGGCCTGGGCCGAGGACGGCGATCGTCGCCGCAAGGCGAGCGTGCCCGAGGACGTCGCTTTTGCGACCAAGCCGGCGATGGCGCGGGAGATGATCGCGGCCGCGCTGGATACCGGCGTCTCTTGCGCGTGGGTGTTGGCCGATGCGCTTTACGGCTCGGACTATCAGCTGCGGCGCATGCTGGAAGATCGCGGCCAGCCCTATGTTCTGGCCGTGCGCTCGAACCAGCATCTGCGCTTTCTCACGCAGGAAGGGCTCGTCCAGACCAATCCGGCCTATCTTGCGGACGAAATCGAAGCCGATGACTGGCATGCGCTGTCTGCGGGCGAGGGGGCCAAGGGGGCGAGGCTATATCACTGGGCGCACCTGCCCCTCAATTGGACAACCCAGCACGGCTTCGAGCGCTGGCTCCTTTTCCGCCGCAGTCTCAGGAGCCCCAGCGAACTGGCCTATTATTTCGTCTATGCGCGCGAAGGAACATCGCTCGAGGAGCTGGCCGGAGCCGCAGGCCTGCGCTGGACCATCGAGGAATGCTTCCTACGCTCCAAGGACGATCTCGGGCTGGACCATTGCGAAGCCCGCTCCTGGCACGGCTGGCATCGTCACATGACGCTCGTCATGGCAGCCGCCGCATTCCTCGCCAAGCTTGCCGCTGACCAGCGACGCGCCACCTGGAGCCGCAGCGAACCCGAACGTGGCGCCCTTGGTAAATGGGACAAAAGGAGTCCGAACCACCAGGCCGCGTGATCCCGGCATTCCCACGTTGCCTGTCCACGCCCGAAATCAGGCGCCTCATCGCAAAGCTCATATTCGCGGCTCAACACCATCCCGCCTTCATCTGGGCTTGGTCCCGATGGCGCCAAACCCACCAAGCGATCGCGGCTCAATGTCACCGAAGAACACGACATTAAATGCAACTGTAGTACTAAGAGGATGGATCGTAAATTGGGAGGGGCCCCAACGCCGATCCACAGCGTGGCCGGTTGGATGTAGCGCAATAGCGGATCGAAGCGCGGCGTTTCGTGCCCAAACCCGCTCATAGCGAGGTTTTCGAGACCGGCCTGAAAGCGGCCGTTGGCCACAGCATGAACCGCAGCTCCGGCCATCATTGCGCTGCGGCTCCGTCAAAACTCGATAACTGCCAGATCGGTCGGCAATTCATTTTCCCGGACGTCGCGGCCCGATGGTGCGGGTCCATTCCATCCTTCCGGCTTTTCCAAAATCTGAAGAGAAGGCGCATAGCCCGCGACCCGGAAAGTCCGGAAGGCAAAGGTCAAGCCGTTCGCGCCCAGTGCCGAAGCACCGTCGGCGATATGAATATGCAGGTGCGGTGCGTCCGATTGGCCCGAGTTGCCGAGTGCGGCCAATATGTCGCCGCGCTTCACATGTTCTCCTTTTTTCACCGCGATGCTTCCCGGTTTGAGGTGACCATAGAGAACGCGCTCTCCGTTGGGCAGCACCAGCACCAGATGATTGCCGGCGATCGTATCGAGACCAATTCGGATGGAAGGCGGTGTGAGAGGCTGATTGTCGGGCAAACCGTCAAACACGCGTTCCACAATGGCATCTGCGACGGCGAGTATCGGTTCGCCATATCCGACCCAATTTTCATTGCGGGAAGGATCGCCGGAATAGGCGCGCCCGTGCGGGTCAAGCTTCACAAAATCGATTGCATAGCGCTGTGCTATCCGGGACGCGCCGTTTACGACGGCGATTGTGCGGCGGTGATCGGCATTGTTGGATAGCGCATTGGCGGCAAGCCAGCTGCCTGATTTGAAGGGAGCATCGACGATCAGTGGGAGCTTCGTGGCGACCGCGAGCGGAGGAGTTTCCAGAACGGTGCGGGATGGGTCGGTCTGCGTCCCCGCCGCGGGCGCCACCTGGATGCGGTGGCCAAGGCGCAGGCCCGACGTCGTCGCTTTTGGGATTAAGGTATCGAAGAAGACCACGACAAAGTCACCCGCGCCACGGTCACCGGCCTCCTCGACAATCTCGAGCGGGACGGATTGGTGGACCGACTTCGTCGCAAGGACGACAAGAGAAGGGTCGATGTCTTTCTGACGAAAAAAGGCCAAGCGCTTATGGAATCGATGATGCCGGACCATTGTGCGCGTGTCGCGAGCGGATTGGACGGTCTGACGAAAGCCGAAAAACGTCAGATGATCGAATATCGGCACAAGATCGAAGATGGCGCGGCGAAGTTTTCCGATTCCAAGACAGATGGACCGAAATAAGCCCGAGGCGGTGCGCGAACAATCCTGCGCCGAGAACTTTCCTCGGGCGTGTCTCCGCCCTGTTTGTGAATATGCGCTGAAGCTCGACTCCTGAGATTTTACCCTAATGCTTTGACTTTTAAAAGAAAATGTGTGCGAACTGGGGTTCTGATCGGCGCCTACCGGGACCCCGCATAATCGCCAAGTTCGGTTATGGTTCAACGTCTTAGTTAGCCCTGGCGAGGGGCCAGCGCCAACACCTGTCCGCACCATCGACTAGGAAGCGCATCAAGCGGTCCAAGATCTCTGCATCGACATGCCGCGACGATCCACAAGGCGCGCGACATCGACGCTCTCCGCAGCGATGGGGCAAAGGATCTTGCCACGGCGCTGCGCAATGACCCGTCGCTGATCGCGGAGGCTGTGGTTCGGCTGCGGCTTTGGTCGAACTCGTGGCCGACAATGCATCGAATGGAAAGAACGGCTGACGTAATCAAACGTTCGGGTGCATTGGAGAAGTTCAGCGTACCCGGGCGCTAGAGACCGTTTCACTTGGTTGCGCCGTTAGCGAGTACGCCGCTAGCCGGGCTTTACAAGCTCTGTAAGGCCGAGCGTTGCAGCAGTCGTGCAGGTGTTTGCCCAGCGCTCGCCCGGCATGCGTTCAATCACCCGAGTAAAGACCTGCAAAAAGGCGCGGCGGCTCTCCGTCGCGTCGAGCGCATCGGCATATTCGTGCGGTAGCAAGGCTTTCATGTCGCCTAACAGTTGTGGCTGAGAAAACTTGGCAAGCATCCGCTGCTCGGCTTGCGCACGGCTGATAGTTTGCTCTCGAAGGGCGAGATACTGACCGAAAAGTGCAACAACGCGATCGATGTCGAGATCGGGAAAGATCGTCAGCGCATGATCGAGATCGAATAAGTCTCTGCCCTTGTCGCGCTGAAGGAGCGCGCGTAATTTCGTCGCGAGGAGTTCCTCTGTAGAAAATGTGGGGATGTCGGCGTTGCCGGTGAACCATGGATTTTCGACAACGAAAGGCACCGATTTCGGCCCGTCAAAGGCTTCTCGTTCAGCGGTATTGATCTCCACCTTCAAACGGATTTCCATATCCGGTTCGTCCTCTGACGGGACGCGGAACCGCAGCTTCGGTGCAACCGCGCTTTGGACGAAATTTCCCTGCCCGAGCCAAGGCTCTAGCACGCTTCGAAGCGCGTCGAGGATCGGACCTATCGGGCTCGCTTCCGTCCGCACCAGATCGATATCTTCCGAGTAGCGCAAAGGTGTCGGGAAGATGATTTTATTGAGTGCTGTACCGCCCCGAAATCTTATCGCGGTGGCTAGCAGGTCGTGATTGAAGATGTCGACCAGCGCGCGCGAGATGATCAAATCCTGTTCAACCTGCCGTGGTTCTGCCCAAGGGGCATGAAGGCTCCACGCGGTTATGTTCGTTTCCGGTATCATTGCTCGTCAATCTCGATCGGCCTTCGTAACATAATGTGCCAGCGAGCGTCACGCTGCGGCTCTTCCGCCATGATCGACGATGCCCGTTCGTTCGGGTCCAGTTCAATCCATTGCTTGGGTTGATTAGCCAGCATCTCCTCCAGCGCGTCGGCCAAGTCATGAAAGTTGAGACGGTCGCAAATATATCCGAGGCGTTGGACAACCGTGCGTTCGAAAGACAAGGCAAGGGAGGCAAGGCTTTGAACGTCGATGCGCGGGGCAAGCTCATTCAGGATGCTCGCCACATGATCGGTGCTTCCGCTTGCTTGTCGATACCGCAGCAGGTCGAGCGCGGTGAGGGCAGGGGATGAAATCCGCATCGACCCAGTGTCGGTCTTGCGCAACTCCATGCCCTGCTCAACAGCGATCATGTCTTTCCGATAATAGAAAACGATCTTTGATCGGCCCGCCTTGATCGGTTTCCACTGTCGATTGGTGACAACCTGAAATTCCATCACCGCTTGATGGGCTGCTCCACTCAGCTCGGCAGCCTTTTGTAGGCCGACATAATAGGGGATACCTGCGTGCTTCATCATCGCGTCGATGTAGAAGCTGGGTGGCGGAGCGCCCCATTTGAGGAAGCGTGTCGGCGTGATGACGTAAAATCCGCGGCGGGGAGCAAAAATATAGCCTTTCTGGGTTAGCCGCCTTGCAGCATCCTGAAACGCCCCATGGCCAAGTTCGAGAGCATCCATCGCCTCTTCTCGGGCGAAGGTAATTCGCCCGGAGGATGCAAGTCCTTCAGCATATGCCGCTAAGCTTCCGGTACGTTTAGGAATCATATATGGAAGTCCGCTAAGTGTGCAGAGTTTGTAATATGATTCATTATCCATCGCAAGAATCATATCGCAGCCGCAGCTTATAATGCCGACTTATCTATATGATTGCAGAAAAATTGCATTGAACTGATCGGGTGGAAGCCCCCCTCGACGGCATCGCTCGTTTCCCATTTGATGGTGTAGGTTCCGCCGGCACATGACCTTCCCCGCGCAGCACCGCACCAATTTGTACTCACGGATGAGATGGACAAGACCTTTCCGTGCAAAATTGTGCTATGGCCCTTGTGCGCGGGCGACTCCGTGGCGAAGAACGGAACTCCGGCTGCAAGGTCCGTCAGGCCGCCTTTTCACAGCCCTGCCGGTTTGGAGCG
>NZ_JAIBES010000077.1 GCF_019459305.1 Sphingopyxis sp.
CCCCCCCCCCCCCGCGCGCCCCCCCCCCCCCCCCATGGCCGGGGCCCCGCCCGCGCGTTTGCCCTAGCGCGGCCCCACCAACGCGCCGCCGCGCGCCCGCGCGGCGCCATCAGCGCGGTATGCCGATTTCCTGCCTGACGCCGTCTCCGTCAGGCGACACCGCTTGCGCGTCGGCGAAGGTTGACTGTTGCCGTTATCGACGTGGTTCCGGCCCAAAGGGCCTCCAGGATGCGCCCTTGGCGAGCGGCGGGCGCGGCGGCGGGCGCGCGGACTTGTGCTTAGCCGCCGCCGCGCCAAGATGAGCGAGCCAAGCGCGCGGCGCGGCCAACCGTGAAACGCCCGGGCTCTGGCGGCGGTCTCCGCCGCCAGTGTCTGCTCGATTGCGGCCGCGCTCATCAGCCGGGCAATGTCGATTCCATCGCGTGGGCGACCGGCTCCAGGCCCGTTCAAGCGAAACGACGCACGTCTGTCGGCCCCGGAATCCGCTCCGTATTCGAGCAGTTTTTTCTCTCAGACCTTGCCTTGCCGTAACGGCAGGCTATGCTGGAACGGCATCGGGCAGCATGGCGCCGGGTGCCGGAGCGTGAGAACTCCGTTCGAGAGCGATCATCTATATTGCCATCCTGCCGGGTGGCCGTCTGCGCATGTCCAAGCCCTCGGGCCAAAGGCGGCGGCGCGGGTTTCTCGTACCTGTTCTCAACGCCCGGCTTCCCCCGCCGTCCTGCCCCGGGGAAGGCGGACGCGATGGACTATGACGACGGCGAACAGGACGGGCGGCGCAGCCTCGACGCCGCCGATCCACTGCCGCCCGACGACTGGTCGGGTTTCGGCCGCACGGCGCGCGCCGAGGCGCTCTACGCGGCGCAGCGTCCACTCGTCGCGGGCATCTTCCGCCGCAGCGTGCCGCCGCAGGACGTCGGCGATCTTGTCCAGGAAACCTTCCGCCGGGTCTTTTCTGCTAAAGGCCAGAGCGCCGGACTGCTCGACGCTCCCGCCGCCTATGTTGCCGCGGCGGCGCGGAGCATTCTCAAGAACCGCGCCCGCTCGGCAGTCCGCAACCATGGCGCGGCGCATCACCGATATGAAGAGCAGGAGATTGCCGGCCCCGACCCGCACGCCGCGCTCGAAGCGCGCGACATGCTCCGCCGCGCGGAGGATGCGGTCGCGCGGCTCAGTCCCGTCACAAGGGATATATTCCTGATGCACAGGTTCGACGATCTGAGCTATGCCGAGATCGCAGCCATCAAACAGATGAGTCCCAAGCGCGTGGAAAAGCATATCGCCAAAGCCCTCGTCGCGATCCGCAAGGCACGAGACACCCAGCCGTGAGCCGCCAGCAGCGCGAGGCGGCCGACTGGGCCGCCTTAATGCGCGGAACCCCGAGCGATGGCGACCGACACGCCTTTGAGGTCTGGCGCGCGCGGCCGGGCAATGCCGACGCCTATGCCCGTGCTGTCGATGACTGGACTTATTCGGCCGGGATGTCGCGCCATCGTATCGAAGCGAAAGCCCGCAGCGAAACCCGCGCGCCGGGCAGTCGGCGCTGGGCTGCCGCGGCGCTCGCCGCGGTTGGACTCGCGATCGGCTTCGCTTTCTATCTCCAAGGCCGCAGCGACGCACCCCGGATCGCTGCCGGCCCGCTGCTGCCGGAAGAGCTCAGGCTCGCCGACGGGACGATGGTCACGCTGATGGACGGCGCCAGGGTCAATCCGCAGCTTTCGGCGAGCGAGCGGCAGGTGGTCCTGAACGGCGGGCGCGCCCGCTTCGAAGTCGCGCACGATCCGGCGCGGCGGTTCGTCGTGATCGCCGGTGGGTCGGAAACCGTCGCGCTCGGCACGATATTCGAAGTCGACGCTCGCGCGGCCTCCCCGCGCATCCAGCTCTTCAAGGGATCGGTCGAAGTTCGCGCGCGCGCGGGCGGCGAGCGCCTCCGGCTGGTTCCCGGCCAGGCGGCCGAAGTGACATCGATCGGCCCGCGGCTCGTCGATACGGCGGCGGCACGCCCGCCCGCCGCGCACCTCGACGCCGACGAACTTCCGCTGGGCGCGGTCGTCGAGGCAGCCAACAAGGTCGGGGTTACGCCGATCCGCCTCGCCGACCCGGCCCTTGCGTCGCTCAAGGTTACCGGCCGGTTCGATGTAACCAAAAGCTGGGCACTTGCGCGCAAGCTCGCGGCGGCGCTCGGTCTTGCCGCCCGAGACGTGGGCGGCGAAATCATCCTGACGAATTAATAGTTTCACGCCCCGGGGGGTGATTTCCGCTCCCCGGTGTTCTGCACCCCCGGACGACCAATCAAGGTCGCATTCGGGAGGGTTAAATGAATTTGAAGATGCTTGCAGTCCTGCTTGGGTCGAGCGCCGCGGTCCT
>NZ_JAIBES010000023.1 GCF_019459305.1 Sphingopyxis sp.
CGCCCCCCCCCCCCCCCCCCCCCCCCCCCCGCGGCCCGATTTCATGTTTCATATCGGCCATGTCGGATCGACGCTCGTCTCGCGCCTGCTGGCTGAGGCCAGCGATGTACTGCCGCTGCGCGAACCGATGTTGCTGCGAACGCTCGCGCAGGTCGCCGAGCGGATCGAGCGGCCAGAGTCGGTCTGGTCGCCCGATCGGTACCAGACCCGTCTAGGACAGGCGCTGGGCTGGCTTGGCCGTGGTTTTGGTCCCGGCCAACGCGCCATGGTCAAGGCATCGAGCGTCATCACCGCCATCGCCGCCGACCTGACCAAAGCCGACGGACGCAGTCTGTTTCTGTACGCCCCGCTCCGCCCCTACATAGCAACGATCCTCGCCGGCGAAGCATCGCTGGCCGAAACGCTCGCCCAAGCATCGGCCCGCATGGCACGGCTGGCCGCCTTGCTTCCTGACCTTGATGCGGCGCTTTGGCAGCTGCCCCCGGTGACGCGGGTGGCGATGAGCTGGCTGTGCGAGATGGCCACAGCACAGCGGACGCTTCCGCCCGGCGATCCGCGCCACCTGTGGATCGATTTCGAGGCGATGCTCGCCAAACCAGCAGCCGCGCTCGCGGCGCAGGTGGCACATTTTGGTTTGATATCCGATCCCGGAAGGATCGACGCCGCAATAGCCGGGCCGATCATGCGCCAATATTCAAAGTCGCCCGACCATAGCTACAGCCCCGACCTGCGCCGTGAACTTCAGGCACAAGCCGAAGCGACCCATGCAGCGGCGATTGGCGACGCAATCGCGTGGGTTGAAGCGCTTGTGGCACGTTATACAAGTCTTGCCGATCTGCCGATCCATAACGACCAGGAAATCACATGTTCAAACTAGTGCAGCTTCTCGATGACGGCGCCGTTCGCGCCCTGCGCGACATCGCCGCCGACGGTCAGTTCGTCGATGGCAAGATCAGCAATCCGCATTCCAAGGTTAAGAACAATCTTCAGCTTCATGATGCCAATGCCTATGAGCGATCGTCGAAAATCCTGCTCGAAGCGATGGTCCAGAACCCCGATTTCATGGAGTTCGCCTTTCCGGCCCGCATCGCTCCGCCATTGATGACGCGCTACACGCCCGGGATGCACTATGGCCTCCACCCGGATACGGCCTATATCCCACTACCCGAAGGCCAGCTGCGTACCGATGTCAGTTGTACTGTGTTTCTTAACGATCCTGCCGACTATGACGGCGGCGCGCTGCATGTCCAGCTCGGCGGCGCGGACCTGCGCTTCAAGGAGGCGCCCGGCGTCGCGATCATTTATCCCTCGCACACGCTGCACGAGGTCGAGCCGGTGACCCGCGGCGAGCGGCTGGTCGCGATCACATTCATCCAAAGCCTCATTCCCGACGTTCAGCAGCGGAACCTGATCTACGAACTCAACGAAGTTGCCGCTCTCGAAGGGCTGAACATGGCGCCCGAAAACTATACCCGGTTACAGGCGGTGCAATATCAGTTGCTGCGGATGTGGCGGCGCTAAAGCCGTCATTTGTCAGAACCGTCCGGAATCCGCACGCAGCTTGCGCGATATCCGGCGCGCGTCGATCATCGGGATAACGCAGACGCCACGGCCTATGCCGCCATTTGCAGCCGGTTGCGGCCCCCGCGCTTTGCCATATAGAGCGCCTTGTCTGCACGCTGCAGCAGGTCTTCGGCGGTCTCGTCGTCGGCGAAGATTGCCAGGCCGATGCTGATCGTCGCCCCGGGACCGTCGCCACTTTCGCTATCGGTCTGCACCGCTTTGCGTACCCGTTCAGCGACCAGTTCAGCCGACAAGGCACTGCGTCCGCGCAGGATGCAGACAAATTCCTCACCGCCGAACCGCCCGACCAGATCTTCTTCGCGCAGCGACGCCTTGGCGCGCTGACCGACACGGCGGATCACATCGTCACCCGCGGCGTGCCCATGGGAATCGTTGATCTGCTTGAAATGATCGATGTCAAAGATCGCGACTGCCAGCGGCGTGCCTTGCTGCCTGGCTTCGCACAGCACCTGATCGAGGATTGCCAGCGTATGGCGCCGATTGGGCAGGCCGGTCAGCATATCGGTGTTGGCCACACGTTCGGCGTCGCTGCGCGCCGATTCCAGAATGCGGGCGTTTTCGACGGTTTCGGTGACGTCCTGAACCGTACCGAAAATGGCGACCGCTTTGCCCCGACGCCCCTTTTCGATCGACCCGTGAGACCTGACGTGCCGGATTCCTCCGTCGGCCCGCTTGATCCGTCCCTGATACACGAACGGTTCTCCCGTCCGAACTGCCTCCGTCAGGACTCTTTGAACTTTTGCACGATCCTCGGGCAGATATTGCGCAACACTGTAATCGACATCGACCGGAACGCCCGGTTCCAGCCCGTGGACGCGATAGGTTTGATCCGACCATTGGATCGTCCACGCTTTCAGATCGACGCGCCAGTGGCCGACAAGCGCCACCGCTTCTGCCTGGAGCAGCCAGCGGTTACTCTGCTCCAGCCGCTTGGCCAATCGTCTCTGGACTACCAGCAGCGCGGCCAGCGGCAGCGCAATAAACAGCAACGTCACCAGATAGAATTGCAGGAACAGCACCTCGACCTTTTGACTGTAGTTCATCGCCGCGATCGGACCGTGGCCGTGCGCCGTCAGCAGCGATGCAATCGCCGCAACGATCAGCATTCCCGCCGCTGCGCCGAACGGGCCAAGTCGGTAAGACGCGACGATGACCGCGACGCAAGGCAGGAACGTCACCGGGAATTCCGATTGCGCGAACGAAGCACCAGTAACGAATGCCGCCATGGTCAGCAGTCCGACGGCCTCAATCTTCATCGCGATCGACATATTGTTCAGCGCGTTGGATCCGACAATGCGCGCCAGCATGACGATCGGCGGGGTGACGATCAGCATGCCCAGCGCCACCGTCGTCATCCACGACAAAAAGAAATCCGGGCCGTTGGCCGTTAGCGCGGTGGCCACGACGGCGCTCGCCGCGCTTGCACTCAGCGTCGCAACGCAGAAGCGCCCCACCGCGCGCGGCGCCATGAACGACATCTCGGCACCCTCGAACCGCCGGATCAGCAACAGAGCGATCGTCGCTTCGACGGCATTCGCCACGGTGTAGGCGGTCGCCGTCAATGTATTGACGCCCCCGCTGATATTGGCACTGACACTCGCCAGCACCATCGCGGCAAAGGCGGCATAACGCACCCGGTCGGGCATCAACAGCAACAGCGCCAGAAAATAGCCGCTCGGCGGCCACACAGCCGCGATATTGTCTGCGCCCTTGGTCGCGTAGAGCGACAGGCTGGCCAGCAGATAATAGCCTGTGGCGGTCAGGAGGAACCAGAAAACCGCCTCGACTCGGGGAGACAAAGACCGGATCATGCCTCCAACTAACCGAAAAGTGAGTAAGAAACCGCTAATTTATCCACAGTTTGTCGGACGGGGTGCGGCGCCGTGCAACTGGATCATGCGATGCCACCAAAGGTCAATCCGACGACCTCCTCGACCATCGCCTCATCCCACTCCAGTCGCCGGTCGAGGATCAGCATCGCCAGCCCATGGACCAGCGCCCAGGCGTGCAACGCCGCACGGTCGGGGTTCTCAACGCCCGGCAACGCTTCGCCTATCCCGGCGCGGAGCAGATTATAGGCAACTTCGCCGCCGTCGCCGCCAACATTCGCATGGCGCGCCGACATCTGGCGGGTGAAGCTCAGGCGGAACAGCGCGGGCTCGTCATGGGCAAAACGGACATAGGTCGTCCCCGTCGCCCTGAACCCGCTGCGCCCACCGCCGGCCTTTAGCCACGCCTGCGCCTGTCGCGCGCCCAGCCGCCGCAGCCCCTCGTCGGCAAGCGCGTCGAGCAGCGCCTCCTTGTCGGGAAAGTGGCGGTAAAGTGCGGTAGCGCTGACTCCGACGTCGCGCGCCAAGGCGCGCAACCCCAGCTCGCCGTCATCGCCCGCCTCCAGCCGTTTCAGCCCTGCCGCAATCACCGCCGCGCGCAAGTCGCCATGATGATAAGCGCCGGCCGCTTTCGCGCCGTCACTTTTTATGTTGACACTGTTATCTTTTTCGATCATGTTGCCACCGTAAACATTTCGAGTCGCCAGCGCAATCTTCTCCACGCTAAGCGGCACCTTCGCCAACATCCGTAAGGAGCAAGATCATGGCAAGCAACGTTGAAACCCTCATCCGCGGTGCCGTCGTCAAAGGCATTGGCAAAGTCGCCGATTTCAATCGCAAACGCCTACCGCGTCCCACCGACGCCCACCCCTTTCTGACGGGCATCCACCAACCGATGACCGAAGAACTGACGCTCGCAGGCCTGCGCGTCGAAGGCGAAATCCCCGCCGGGCTCACTGGTCGCTACCTCCGCAACGGCCCGAACCCTGCCATCGCCCCCGATCCCGCAAGCTATCACTGGTTCACCGGCGCGGGCATGGTCCACGGCATCCGTATCGAGGGCGGCAAAGCCAACTGGTACCGGAACCGCTGGATCCGCGGCAGCGAAGCCTGCGAAGCGCTGGGCGAAGACCTGCCCCCCGGCCCGCGCGCCGATCGCAACGACGCGCCGAACACCAATGTCGTCGGCCTCGCCGGCCGCACCTTCGCGATCGTGGAGGCGGGCGGCAAGCCGGTCGAGCTGGACTATGAGCTGAACACAATCGCGCATAACCCCTTCGACGGAACCTTGGTCGGCGCTTTCACGGCGCATCCGCATCATGACCCCGTCACCGACGAGGTCCACGCGATCACCTATCGCGGCGACGAGCCGAACAAGGTCTGGCACGTGGTGATGGACAGCAACGCACACGTCATCCGTGAAGAAGCGGTTGCAGTCAGCGACGGACCCTCGATCCACGACTGCGCGATCACCGAAAATTACGTGCTCGTGTTCGACCTCCCCGTCACCTTCTCGATGAAGATGCTGCTCGCGGGCTATCGCTTCCCCTATGCATGGAATGACGCGCATCCGGCGCGCGTTGGCCTCCTCCCCAGGAAAGGCAGCGGCGACAGTATCGTCTGGGTGCCGGTCGAGCCCTGCTATGTCTTCCACCCCGCCAATGCGTATGAGACCGCGGACGGCAAGGTGATCGTCGATGTCGTGGCGCACGAAACCATGTTCGCCGAATCGAAACGCGGGCCCGACAGCCAGAAATCTCGCATGGAACGCTGGACGATCGATCCGGTCGCCGGGACAACGACGCGCACCGTCATCCACGATCATGCGCAGGAATTTCCGCGCTATGATGAGCGGTTGACGACGAAGCCCTATCGCTTCGCCTACAGTATCGCGCTGCCCGATGGCGAGAATGTCGAATGGGCGCTGGCCGAAACGCGGCTGTTCAAGCATGACCTTGAAGCGGGCTCGACCGCCATCCATGATTTCGGCCCTGGTCGCCATCCCGGCGAGTTCGTCTTCGTCCCGCGCAGCGAGAGCAGTGCCGAGGATGATGGCTGGTTGATCGGCTTGGTCGTCAATATGAATGACGAAACGACCGCGCTCGTCATCCTCAACGCCGATGATTTTACCGGGTCACCGCAAGCTGTCGTTCATCTGCCGCATCGGGTTCCGCCGGGGTTTCATGGGAACTGGCTAGCGGACTGACCGTCCCGCGGCGCGCTATCAGCGCATCGGTCACGCGCAGCGACCGTTCATTGTCGACATCGATCGCCGTCGCCCCGTTGCTGACCAGTAGTGGGGCGATTTCGACCTTCAAATGCCGCGAGATGCGTGCGAAAATGTGGTGGATCGGCCCGAGCCCAAACCGGAAGCGGAGCATGTTTACTAGCCCGAAAGCCTGCATCACGCGGAAGGGTTTTTTGATGAACTGGCCGCCGCCGCGAAACGCCTCGGTCGCCTTCAGCGCGCCGGGATGGCCGATCCAATAGGCGTTGCAGTTCGACACCGCGACGTCGGAAAATTCGTAGAAACGCCGCTGGCCTTCGGGATGCGCCGCCAACACATCCTCCCGCCGTGCCAATGCCACCCCCGCCTCGACATCGAGACGCGCGGCCTCCGCCTCGATCTCGGCGATCGTTTCGGGCGTCAGCAGGCAATTGTCGGCGGTCGTGATCAGCAACGGAAAACGGGCTACGCCCGCGACACCCAGAACCGAGTCCGCCAGATTGCCCGCCGCGGGTACAACGACCAGACGATTGCCCAGCAATTTTACTATCGGGTCTTGCAAATCGGCCAACAATCCCAAGTGGTGCGTCGACACGAATATCTGCCCGGCGTCGCTTGCCGCTGCACTGTTCAGAACATGCGCGATCATCGGCCGGCCCGCGACAGGAACCAGACATTTGTCCGCGACGCCATATGCTGCCGCCAAAGCATCAACGGCGCCCGACCGACGCCCCGCGAGGATCAGGATCGAACCGGTCATGCCGCGTCCCGCCGCGCCATCGCCGGCGCGATCTGGCGGAGCATGCTCTCGGCAACGATCGTTTCGATCAGCGTCGCATGGGTAAAGCCCGCGACCACGGCCGAGCGCGAGAACAGCTTTTCGGACCACAGGTTACAGTTGAGATTCACTTCAAGAAGGCGCACGTCGCCGGTCGCCTGATCGACCCGGAACTCGAAACGGCCATAGTCGAAGGGTCGAAACACATCGGCCATGCGGCGCGTATATTCGATGACTTGCCGACTGATCAGCGGATCGTCGAAGCGCTTGATACAATAGCCGACGTTGCCAACCAGATCGCGCTTTTCCTGATAGGTGCGCAGCTGGGTGGGATCGTCCTGCTCGAAAATCATCATCGGCAGCATCGCGGATTCGCCGTCAAGCGTAATCACCGGCACCTCGATATCGCTGCCGTCGATGAAGGGTTCGACGAGCACGTCATGGTCGAGCGCGTGGATTTCGGCGATCGCCTGCGCCAGTTCGACCCGGTCATGGGCATCGCGGACTCCCCATGATGCGGAGCTGTTGTTCGGCTTGATCACCCAGCGCCGGGCGGGCGGGCAGCGCGCCGCGTCGACCGGCGTGCCGCGGCGGAACAGCGCCCAAGGCGCGGTCGGCACGCCGCGCGCCGCGGCCTCCAGCTTGGTCAGATGCTTGTCGTCGGAAAGACCGCGAACGATCGGCGAAGCGCCGAGATAGGGCAAGCCATGCTGGTTGCAGAGCAGGGGCAGCAGCATTTCCGAATTGAAGAAACCACCGCGGTTGAGCAGCGGGAAAACAAAATCGGCGGCGGGCCGATCAAACAGCGCGGCATAGTTGTCGGCGATCAGCAGTTCGATGTTCAATCCCTCCAGCGTCTCGCGCATTTCACGATGATACAGGGCATGATTACCGTCGTCGGCATGCAGCCCGCCGGTCCAACGGGCATGTTTGGCAATGAACAGCAGGCGCTGGGTTTCACGCAGGCGATCGGGCAGCCGGGTGGGCGCAAGGTCGGTCGTTTTCATGCGCCGTGTTGACCATGCCAAGGTTGCGCGGCGATGACGAATTGGTGACGACAAGTGACCGCGAAATGCAAGATCAGTGTCATTCTTACCACCAAAGCGCTGAGAAACTGCAATTTTTATACGGAGGCGAAACACGACAGCGCGGTCCCACCGACCGCAAAGCCGATACCCAAGCACGACCAATTACAGCGAATTCCTCGCCGCGCCGTCCGACCGCAACGGCTCGTCGCGGAAATCTGACTTTCGGTGCAGCGCTTTTCCGGCGCGGTTCGTTCGTCCTTCACTATGATGAAAAATATCGCCCTGTCCCGCACTGCCACGAGCGCGATTGCCGCGTTCTTGGTCCTGTCCACCCCCGCCGCTTTCGCGCAGGAAGCGCCGACGATCATGATGACCCCGCCGGTCGCGGGGCCGGCCACCGAAGCACCGGCACCCCAAACCCCGCCGACGGTCGCCGAACCGAACGCCCCCGCACCGATCGCCGCGCCGCAGAGCGCGCAGACCCCGACACCGACCCCCGTGATCCGCGTGCCGCTGGAGATCGCGCCGGTCGAAGCTACCCCCGCGCCCCGCGCGGCCGAGCGTGCAGAAACGCCTGCTCCGGCCCGCGCCGAACAGCGTAGCCGTTCGGCTGCAGCCGCACCGGTAGCCGCCGCTCCTGTCGCAGCCCCGGTTGCCGATACCGCTCCTCCAGTTTCAAAACTGGCGTCGATCGCTGCTCCGATGGCAGCGCCCTCTGAGCCCGCCCTTGAAGCGACCCCGGCACCTGCGGAATCCGCGACCGCAACGGGCGGCGAATTCCCGTGGGAGATCGCCGGTGGCGCCGCTGCCCTGCTAATCGTCGGCGGGGCCGGTCTGGCCTTTGCCCGCCGTCGCCGTCACGCCGCGGACGAAATTTCCTATGACGAGGTTGTCCACGACGCGCCTGTCCAGCGTTTCAAACCCATCGCTGCGAGCGCTCCGATCGCCAGCGAAGCCCAGCAGTGGGTGAGCCCGGCCTATGCACCCCGCGCCGCGGAAACTGCCACCCCGCGCACGACGCCCGCCTTTGCAGCCGCCCCTAGCGGCAGCATGGGACGACATGAAGCGATGGCGATGGCCGGTCCTACGCCGGAAAACCCGTTCGCGACGCTCAACAAGCGCCTGAAGCGCGCGCGATTCTTTGATCGTCAGGAGCGCATCGCCTATGACGAAACGCTTGGCGCGCAGAAGGACATGCCGCACAAGCCGGTCAGCGCGTGGGAAGTCGCCCAGCGCCCTGCCCCGGCGATGCAGCAACAGGAGGTGCGCCGCCCCGAACCGGCCCGTGCGCGCACGACCACCACGTTCCGTCCGGGCTATTCAACCAACTGAGCGCCCAGACAATCAGGCGTGGTCACCTGACCACCAAAAAAGGGCGGTGCCTCGCGGCGCCGCCCTTTCTTTTTGTCAGAAGCCGGTCGAATGAACCGACCAGATCCGCAAACTGATTACTTCAGTTCAACGGTGCCGCCAGCGGCGAGGATCTTAGCCTTCAGCTCTTCAGCTTCTGCCTTGTTCACGCCTTCCTTGATGGCCTTCGGCGCACCTTCGACGAGTGCCTTGGCTTCGCCAAGACCCAGGCCGGTGATCGCACGGACTTCCTTAATCACGTTGATCTTGTTGCCGCCGTCACCCGTCAGGATGACGTCGAATTCGGTCTGCTCTTCAACCGCCGGGCCAGCAGCGGCAGCAGCCGGAGCAGCAGCAACAGCAGCAGCAGCCGAAACGCCCCACTTTTCTTCGAGCATCTTCGACAGGTCAGCCGCTTCGAGGACGGTCAGTGCCGAAAGTTCTTCAACGATCTTTGCAAGATCAGCCATGTTCATTCTCCATCAGAACCGGGATTTCCCGGCAGTAAGTTTCAATACTAGTTCGAAATCACGCTGCTTCTTTGGCGGCATATGCGCCAAAAACCCGCGCCAGCTGGCCAGCCGGGGCTGCGGCAATCTGCGCAACCTTGGTAGCCGGAGCCTGCACCAGACCAATGATCTTGGCGCGCAGCTCGTCGAGCGAGGGAAGCGAAGCCAGCGCTTTGACGCCATTCACGTCGAGCACCACGTCGCCCATGCCACCGCCAACGATTTCAAGCTTGTCGTTGGTCTTGGCAAATTCCACCACGATCTTGGCTGCCGCGACCGGATCGGTCGAGGTTGCAAGCGCGGTGGGGCCGGTCAGCAGTTCGCCGATCCCGCCATAGGACGTGCCGTCGAGCGCGATTTTGGCAAGACGGTTCTTCGTGACGCGAAAGTCGGCTCCTGCATCGCGCATCTGCTGGCGCAGCACCGTCGACTGAGCGACGGTCATGCCGAGGTTGCGGACGACCACAACCGAGGCAGCTGATGCCAGCGTAGCGTTCAGCGAGGATACGGCTTCGGCCTTTTCCGTACGATCCATGCCTATACTCCACTCTGTGCCCGGATGCGCGGACGCCGAAACGCACGCGCCACCGGGCGGCTAACACACGCAAAACCAGACGCGAGCCAAGGCTCCCCCGTTTTTGCGCAACGATGTCCGAAGGGGTCGGTCAAGACGCGTCGCCTGACAGACAGGCGGGCGACCGAAAAAGACTGTTCCCCGTCTCGGCTGGAAATTAAGCAGGGCAAATCCCCTGCACCAACTGTCTCGGACGGAATTGCCGCGGCCGGAGCCGTAGCAACACGGGGGTGCTAATAGCCGGAAACGACCGGAAGTCAAGGCGGAGCGCGGATGATTTTGCCACCCAGTGCGCATCGAACACCTTGCAAAGTTCAAACCAAGATATATCTTAGACGCATCGAGAATCAATCAAAGGAATAACCATGATATTTTATGCGAAAATGGAAGGCCGCGGTTGTGGCGGGCGGCGGGCGATCCACCGCGGTGGCGGGCGCGGCTTTGGTCATGGCTTCGGACATGGCTTTGGCGGCCGAAGCGGGGGCAGTGGCCGGGGCGAGCGCGGCGAGCGGCGGCGGATGTTCGACAGCGGCGAGCTGCGGCTGGTGCTGCTGAAACTGATCGGCGACGAACCCCGACACGGATACGACCTGATCCGCCAGATTGAGGAGCTGACCGGCGGCGCCTATGCGCCAAGCCCCGGGGTGATCTATCCGACGCTGACCCTGCTCGACGACATGGGGCAGATCGAGGCGCAACAGAGCGAGGGCGCCAAAAAGCTGTTCGCGATCACCGACGCCGGACGCGCCGAGCTGGAAGCCCATGCGGACGTTGTCGATGCGGCGATCGCGCGCCTGACCGCGGTCGGCGAAGAAACGCAGCGCACGGACTCGGCGTCGGTCCGCCGCGCGATGGGCAATTTGCGCCAGGTGCTGATGGACCGGCTGGGCGACCGCGATCTCGACAAGGCGGCGCTGCACGACATTGTCGCGCTGATCGACGAGGCGGCGCAAAAGATCGAGCGGCTGTAATGACGGTCAGTGCCACCGCGGCGGTGCCGGCCGCGCATGCGAGCAAATATCTGCAACCGCTGTGCAAGCATTGGCAGCAAATTTGCAGGTCGAGTTCACCGCCGACCACGGCACCCTGACCTTTCCGAAGGATGCGCGCGGAGCCGACTGGCCGGGCAATGCGCTGGTGACCTTCGATGCCGGGCCCGACAGGCCGGGGGTCCGCATCGACGCCAGCGTCGGGGGGCAGCTCGAGGGACTGTAGGGCGCCGTCGCGCGCCACCTCGGCCGCTCCACGTTTCGCGAGGCGCCCCTGACGTTCGGCTGGCAGAAGGGGTGATCGTCGTCACGCCTTATCTTCTAATCATTGCGAGGAGCCGAGGCGACGCGGCAATCCGGAGCGTGCGTAAACCGCTCTGGATTGATCGGCCTACGGCCGCCTTCGGCCCGCTCCGCTCTCAATGACAAGTGCGGTGAAGCGATCTTATCGTTCTTCAATATTATCGATTGACGATAAGCGCGTCTCGTCATATATTGTTATTCGATAAGCAATCTATCGGAGAACGATATGCCTACTGCTAACCCCACCCTGCTCCGCGCGACCCGCGGCTTGCTTTGGCTGACGCTGGGGCTGATCATCGCCGCGGCGCTTATCGTTGCCGGGGTCGCGGTTGCGCTGCTCGTCGCCTGGCCCGAGGTGATGACCGAAATTCGTAGCACCCCCGAGTTCATCAACGCGACAATGATGCGCTTTCCGCTGGGACTGCTGATGCTGTTGCTCGTCGCGATCCTGACCGCAGCGGGCTATATCATCCGCCAGTTGCAGGCGCTGGTCGCCAGCGCCGCGCGTGATCCCTTCATCGCCGACAATGCGGCACGACTGCGCCGGATCGGCTGGGCGCTGGTCGCGGTCCAGTTGCTGGCCATCCCCCTGCACTGGACCGCCAGCAGCATCGCCAAGGCGGGCAGCGAGTTCAGCGAGATGGGCGGCCTTTCGATCAGCAGCCTGCTCGCGATCCTGCTCGCCTTTGTCCTGGCGGCGGTGTTCGAACAGGGCGCGGCGATGCGCGACGAGCTGGAAGGGACCGTGTGATGGCGATCGTCGTGAAACTCGATGACCTGCTGCACGCAAAGCGGATGACGCTGACCGACCTGTCCGACCGCATCGGAATCACGCTGGCCAATCTGTCGATCCTGAAAACCGGCAAGGCGAAGGCGATGCGCTTTTCGACGCTGGAGGCGATTTGCACCGAGCTGGAGTGCCAGCCGGGCGACCTGTTGGTGTTCGAAACCGAATGCTGACCGTGCCGCCGGCCGGACCCTGACCCCGCTCCGCCCCCGGTCGGGGCGGGGTTTTCTTTGTCGGTTTGACGCGGAACGCGAATCTGCAATGATGCGTTGGACCAACCGACGGATTTGCCAGCCGCCGTTTCCGCAACCGATGAAAGGATCATCCGTGACCGACCCCCATGGCCTGCTTTGCCCGACCTGCCGCGTGAACTTGACGATGTCGGAGCGGCAGGGGATCGAAATCGATTATTGCCCGCAGTGCCGCGGCGTGTGGCTGGACCGCGGCGAGCTCGATAAGATTATCGAGCGCAGCGAAGCGGCGGCCGCCCCTGCCCCGCGTGCGTCGGCACCGCCGCCTCCGCCGCCGCCCTATCAGCAGCAGCCGCAGTATCGCGAGCACGGCAATGACGACCGCTATTATGGCGGCAAGCCTTACAAGAAGAATTACAAGAAGAGCTTTTTGAGCGAGTTGTTCGACTAAGCTGAACGATCCTCCCTGTCGCGTAGCGATGGGGAGATGGCAGCGCAAAGCGCTGACGGAGGGGCCATGGCGGGAAGTCGCCGCCCCTCCACCATCGCCTACGGCGACGGTCCCCCTCCCCATGGCTCCGCCACAGGGAGGAACTTAGTCAGCCCACCACCGCATTCCGCCGGGCGTAGAGGAAATAGACCGCCAGCCCGACGACGTTCCACACCAGGAACCATAGCTGCGTCTGTGCCGGCAGGCTGAAGAACAGATAGATACAGCCGAGCACCGCGATGGCGCCGATCACCCACGGCATCGGGGCACGGAAAGTGCGCGGGGCGTCGGGAGCGCGGACGCGCATGATCAGCATGCAGATCGACACCGCGGTGAACGCGGCGAGCGTTCCGGCATTGGCGAGCGCCGCGAGTTCGCCGAGCGGGATAAAGCCCGCGAGCACGGCGACGACAAGCGCAGTGAAGATGGTGATGCGCACCGGGGTACCGCGCGACGACAGGGTCGCGAGGCTGGCGGGCAGCAGGCCGTCGCGCGCCATGGTAAAGAAGATGCGGCTCTGTCCATAGAAGAAGGCGAGGATCACGGTCGGCAGCGCGATGATCGCCGACACCGCAAGATATTGCGCCGCCAGCGGACTGCCGAGTTCGCGCAGGATCAGTGCCAGCGGTTCGGGGCTGTTGGCGAAGCGGGTGTACGCAATCGCACCGACCGCAGCGACCGCAACCGCGATATAGATGACGACGCAAACAAACATCGACCCGACAATACCGATCTTGAGATCGCGGTCGGGGTTTTTCGTTTCTTCCGCCGCCGTCGCAATGGCGTCGAAGCCGTAGAAGGCGAAAAAGATGATCGCCGCAGCGGCCATCACGCCGCGCTCGACCCCGTCCGACCCCATATCTTTGGCAAAGCCATAAGGGCTGAAGGGTTCAAGATTAGCGGCGTTGAACGCGGGGAGCGCGACCGCGACAAAGATCACCAGCGCAATAACTTTCACGACGACGAGGATCGCGTTGAGCGTGGCGCTTTCGCGCGTGCCGACGAGCAACAGCCCCGCGACGACCGCGATGATCGCGATCGCCGGGAGGTTAACGATGCCGCCGAGTTCCGGCCCCTGCATCAGCGCCATCGGCACACCCGCCCATGCCTCCAGCAAGGGCGCAGCATAGCCCGACCAGCCGACCGCGACCGCGCTGACCACCAGCGAATATTCGAGAATGAGGCTCCACCCGACGACCCAGGCGATGAGTTCTCCAATCACGACATAGGAGTAGGTGTAGGCGCTGCCCGACGCAGGGATCATCGTCGCCATTTCGGCATAGGCGAGCGCGGCGCAGGCGCAGGCGCAGATCAGGCCCGCGATGCCGAAGGCGAGGATCACGGCGGGGCCAGCCTTGTCGGCGCCCACCCCGATCAGCGTCAAAATGCCGGTGCCGACGATTGCCCCGACGCCGAGCGCGATCAGATGCGGCCAGCCGAGCGTGCGCGCGAGCCCATGCCCCTCCTGCTGTTCCGGAACTATCGGTTTACGGCGCAGCAGGCTGTCGGACATTTGGACCCCTCTCCTAAAGGAAAAAAATTTTCCTGCCTTTTAGACTGGTGTGACACGAGCGCAAGATGCGCTGTCGGAATCGGGCGCAAGACCGATTTGTAGCCGGAAGCAGACGGTTCAACCAAGGGCCCACTACGCAACATCGCGAACGACCCAGCCCGCACGCAGGGCCAGCACCGCGGCGAGCGCGACCGCGAGCGCATAGGCTAGGGGCGGTGACCAGATGACGGCGCGCGCGCCGAGCAATGCGCCGCCGACGAGCGCCGCCCACAGGCCGAGGTGGTGAAGCCAGCGCCGATCGCCTTCGCCGCGCACGGCGTTGGCGATCTTTTGCCCCATCTGAACCAAAGTGCCGGTCATATAGGTAACCCCGATCACCGACCCATCGCGGCCCGCGATGGCGGCGTTGGCAACGCCCATTGCGAGTGCAAGCGACAGGATGGCGCTCCAGCCCTCGCCCTCCAGCCGCAGCAAGGTGGCGATGGCCAGCAAGATGGTGACGCCGAACAGCACTGCGGGTGTGCGCCGCCGCCCGGCGTGCGCGCCGACCAGCGATCCCGCCACCACCCCGGTGACGAACACCGCGATGATGATCGCGGCGACCAGCGCAGCGTGCTGCGCCTCGGCCAGTCCGACCGCGAGCCGGGTCGAATTACCGGTCATGAACGAGACGAAAAACCCTGCCGATTCGACGAAGCCGATGGCATCGACATACCCGGCGAGGATGGCGACGCCGAAGGCGAGCAGTTGATGCGAGGGGTCGAAGCGGATCATGCGATCAGAGCAGCCGCTCGATGACTTCGGCCAGCTTGGCATCGCGCTCCGACAGGCCGTCGGCGTCGTGCGTCGTCAGCAAGATGTCGACGCGGTTATAAACGTTCGACCATTCGGGATGGTGGTCCATTTTTTCGGCGATGATCGCGACACTGGCCATGAAGCCGAACGCCTGGGCGAAGTCGTCGAAGGTGAAGCGGCGAGTGATCGCGTCGCGGGTCGGTTCGTGCGTCCAGTCGGGGAAGCGGGTGAGCAGCGCGGCGCGGGCGTCGTTGTCGAGTTTCTGGACCATGAATTTTCTCCCGCTGGTAAAGGCCGTGCCGCCGCCATAAGGAAGGGCGCGATGACCGACAAGTCTGCCCTGCCAGCCGGATGGACCGGAATCGCCCCCGATGCCGACGCGATGTTCGCGATGGCCGAGGTCGCGCTCGACACCATGCCCGCGGTGTTTCTGCCGCATATTCAGGGCGTGGTGATTTCGATCGAAGAATTTGCCGACGATGAAGTGCTGAAATCGCTCGACATCGAGCATCCCTATGACCTGACCGGGCTGTACGAAGGCCGCCCGCTGACCGAACGAAGCGTCAGCGAAAGCGGCGGGATGCCCGACCGGGTGACGCTGTACCGCATTCCCATATTGGTCGAATGGATCGAGACTGGTGAGCGGCTCGACCGGCTGGTGCGGCACGTTCTGATCCACGAGATCGGGCATCATTTCGGTTTTTCGGACGATGATATGCACGCGCTGGAAGATATGGCGTGAGCGAGCTTTTGCGGCTCGATGGGGTGGCGTGCATCCGCGGCGACCGGTTGCTGTTCGAAAACCTGTCGCTGGCACTGGCGCCAGGCGACGCGCTGTGGCTGCGCGGGCCGAATGGCGCGGGCAAGTCGAGCCTGATCCGGCTGGCTGCGGGACTGCTCCGCGCCGCGGCGGGGACGGTCGAGCGGCGCGGGCGCTGCGCGCTAATCGACGAGGCCTCGGCGCTCGACGCCGAACTGCCGCTGCGACGCGCGCTCGATTTCTGGGCGCGGGTCGATACCGTCGACGGCCATGCGGTCGACCGCGCGATGGCGGCGATGGCGATGGCGCCGCTGAGCGAGGTGCCGGTGGCGATGCTGTCGACCGGGCAGCGCAAGCGCGCCGCGATGGTGCGCGTGATCGCGTCGGGGGCGCCGATCTGGCTGCTCGACGAGCCCGCGAACGGGATGGACGATGCGGCGCAAGGCCGGCTGGTGGCGGCGATTGCGGCGCATCGGGGTAATGGCGGAGCGGTGCTGCTGGCTTCGCATTTTGCGCTGAGGATTGGTGATCTGGCTGAGCTGGACATGGCGGCGCTGGCGTGATGCTCTTACCCTTCGTCATTTCGAGCGAAGCGAAGCAATCCAGGGGGGTTTTAGCTTCTCTGGATTTGTTAGGGTGGGGAGGCAATGCCCGGGGGGGGGAAACGCAGGGGCGAACCC
>NZ_JAIBES010000030.1 GCF_019459305.1 Sphingopyxis sp.
GAGGGTCTATGCGACATCTTATCATCCAAACCCAGCTTTTGAGCGTCTACAAAAAAATTAGGCTGGGGGCGCGGGGGGGGGGGGGCCGGGCGGGCCCGCCGCGGGGCGCGCCGCCGCAGCAATGATATGATCGTCGCCCCCGCGAAGGCGGGGGATGCAAACAACCTTGCGCTACGTCGACAGCGGCCCGCGGCTTCGCGGGGGCGACACTTCTAGTCAGCCGCCGCTTTCCCAACCTTCGGCGCGGCCCCAGCATTGCGCTCGGCCTCGCGCTCCAGCGCGACCTTGATCATCGCGACGATTGGGTCGGCGAGGAACAGCCCCATGATGCCGAGCAGCGCGCCGAACAGGATCTGCGCGCCGAGCACCAGCGCAGGGGCAAGGTCGACGGTCTTTTTGGCGACCATCGGCACGATCAGATAGCCGTCGACCGTCTGCACGACGAGATAGATAACGATTGCCCACAGTCCGGCATCGGTCCCGGCCGAAAAGCCAACGAGCACGAGCAGCACGCCGGAAACGATCGCGCCGATATTGGGAATGAAGGCGAGCAGCCCGGTCAGCAGGCCGAGCAAGGCCGCCATCGGGATGCCGACCGCCATGCAGGCAAGCCAGGTGCCGACCCCCTCGACGAACATGCCGAGCAGGCGGCCCGCCATCAATCGGCGCAGGGTGAACCCCATGCGCGCGGTGGTGATGTAGAAATTTTCGCGGTTCTTCATCGGCAGCATCCACGCGACGCCGCGCTCATACAGTCGCGGTTCGATCGCAATGAACACGCCGAGGACAAGGATCATCACCAGGCTGGTGAATGCGCCAACGACCGAGCCGACTGCTGCGGTGACGCGGCCAAAGGTGCCGGCGAAATTGTCCGAGATCGTCTTGGTATCGAGCTGGAAGCTGCCCATGCCATGATCGCTCGCCCATGCCGCCAGCCGCTCGATCTGCGCCATCACCACGCTTTGCAGGCTCACCGCCTGCGCCGCGATCTGCGATCCGGCGAACATAGCGGTCCAGATCATGAAGAGCAGCACCGACAGGCAGACGATCAGTAGGCGCCAGCCGCGTCCGATCGGCAGCACGCGGCCGAGCAGGCGGGTGCCGCCGTCGAGGATTGCGGCCGTAACGATCGCCGCAAAAATCAGCAGGATCGGCTGGATCAGGACGATGCACGCGGCGATGAGCAGCGCGAGGCCGAGCCAGGCGCTGGCCTTGAGCAATTCGGTGCGAACGAGGTGGCTGCGAATTTCGGTGGGGCCCGGGGCATTTGCGGTAGCCTTGGCACGCGCCTGGGCGCGCTCTTTCCGCTCGACCCGCTCCACCATGAACTCGCTCCCTATTTTGCTGTGCTGCTACGTTCGGGGCGCAAGTCGGTTCCCGCTCGGCCAGAGCGCAGGGCGTTGAACCAGCTGAGCGGATTGTACCATATTGCGGTGCCGTCGGTCGAAAAGCTGATGATCTCGGCACGCCCCGCGATGACATCGAACGGGACGGGGCCGCCGAGCCCCTTTTGCGACGTGTCCACCCGGCTGTCGGCGCTGCCGTCGCGGTTGTCGCCCATCAGGAACAAATGGCGGGCGGGCACTTTGATCGGGCCATAATCGTCGGTGGTGTACCCCGGCCCCATATCGATGGTATCGAAACTCACGCCGCCGGGCAGCGTCTCGCGCACGATCGGCAGTTCGAGCATCTCGCGCCCGTTGGCGCCGCGGGTGATAAAGCGGTCGATGCTGCTCCCCATGCTCGGCAGGTTCGGATCGACGGGGATTGCCAGCAGCGGCTGCACCTCACGCTTCACCGGCTTGCCATTGATAGTGAGTTCGCCGTTGGTCAGCTGAATCGTGTCGCCGGGCAGGCCGATGACGCGCTTGATATAGTCGATCCGCGTCACCGGATGTTCGAGCACGACGATGTCGCCGCGCTCGGGCAGCTTGCCGAACAGGCGGCCTTCGGTTTTGGGCGCAAGGTGAAAACTCACCGAGGCATAGGACCAGCCATAAGGATATTTGCTCACGATCAGCCGGTCGCCGTTGCGCAGCACCGGCATCATCGAATCGGACGGGATATAGAAAGGCTTGGCGACGCAACTGTGGATACCCAGCACGAGCAGCAGGATCACCATGATGTCGCGGATCAGCTTGCTCCAGCTGCCGTCGTCCTGCGCCTTGTTCTTCGCCATGGTCCGGTCAGTCCTTGATTGCTTCGATGATGACGAACGCCTGCGCCCACGGATGGTCGTCGGTCAATGTCAGGTGGATGTGTGCGGTGTGACCCGCCGGGATCATCGCGGTGAGCCGTACCGCCGCACCGCCGGTAAGCGCCAGCGTCGGCGCGCCCGACAGCGCGTTGACGACGCCGATGTCCTTCATGAACACCCCGCGCTTGAAGCCCGTGCCGACAGCTTTCGAGAAAGCTTCCTTGGCGGCAAAACGCTTGGCGTAGGTGCCGGCGCGGGTGAAGGGGCGGCGCGCCGCCTTGGCGCGTTCCACTTCGGTGAAGACGCGGTTTTCGAAACGCTCGCCGAACCGATCGAGCGAGTTCTGGATACGCTCTATATTACAGAGGTCGGAGCCGAGGCCGATGATCACCTGCCGCGGTCCTCGGTTTGGCGGCGCGAGGCGAATCGCCAGCCGGCCCAGGCAGCCAGCTGCGCGGCGAGCGTCGCGCCGATCGCGATGAGCAAGATCGGGGGAATTTCCACCATGCGACCGCTTACGACATCCCACCCGAGCTTCGCGAACATCAGCAGGATCAGCAGCGTTGCCCCGACCTTCAGAAGACCCGAGACGAGCAGGAGGGTGTTTTGGGGTCCGCTCACCCTCTCGCCTCATCCATCAGCGCCCGCATCCGCCGCACCGCATCTTCCAGCCCCGTGAAGATCGCCTCGCCGATCAGATAATGCCCGATATTAAGCTCGGCGAGTTGCGGGATCGCCGCAACCGGGACGACATTCTCATAGGTCAGACCATGCCCGGCATGCGGTTCGATGCCATTTTTCCACGCCAGCGCCGCGGCATCGGCGATACGTCGCAGTTCGACCGCGCGTTCCTCGCCCTCGCAATGAGCATAGCGGCCGGTGTGAAACTCGACGACCGGCGCGCGCAGCATCATTGCCGCCTCGATCTGCCGCGCGTCGGGCTCGATGAACAGGCTGACTCGAATGCCCGCGTCGCTCAACCGCGCAACGATGGGGGCAAGGTGGTTATGCTGTCCTGCGGCGTCGAGCCCGCCCTCGGTCGTGCGCTCCTCGCGCTTTTCGGGAACGATACACGCGGCGTGCGGGTTGTGGCGCAGCGCGATCGCGACCATTTCGTCGGTCGCCGCCATCTCCAGGTTCAGCGGCAGGTCGGTCGCGGCCTGAATGCGTGCGAGATCATCGTCGCGGATATGGCGCCGGTCCTCGCGCAGATGCGCGGTGATGCCATCGCCGCCGACCGCCGCGACGATTTCGGCGGCGCGCACCGGATCAGGATGCTCGCCACCGCGCGCGTTACGGATCGTCGCGACATGGTCGATGTTGACGCCAAGGCGGAGGCGACCCGTCAATTCGCGCGGCTCCCGGGCTTGATCGCTTCGCTGCCCGCCAGATGTTCGGGAAGCTCGTCGGGGGCATAGGTCGGAAAGTTTATTGCAACGAGGGGATAGAAGGGGACGCCTAGGTCGACATTGCTGCCTGCCGAGCGATCGACCAGCGCCGCCTCGGCGATCACTTCACCGCCTGCTGTTGTGACACACGCCATTGCCTCACGCGATGACAGGCCGGTGGTCACGACATCCTCGACCATCAACACTTTGGCACCGGGTTCGATGGTGAAGCCGCGGCGCAGTTCAAAGGTGCCGGTTGGCCGTTCGACGAAAATCGCGGGCTTGCCGAGCGCGCGGCCCATTTCATGCCCGATGATGACGCCGCCCATCGCAGGTGACACCACGACGTCGATCGCCTGTTTCAGGTCGCGGGGAAGCTTCGCGGCGAGCGCGACGGCTAGCCGTCCGGCGCGCTCCGTATCCATCAGCACGCGCGCGCATTGCAGATAATATTCGCTGTGGCGGCCGGACGAGAGCAGGAAATGGCCCTGGAGCAAGGCTTCGGCGGCGCGGAATTCGGCCAGGATTTCATCATCGGTCATGGGAGAATTGTTCTTTTATCCAGTGCGTCGCCCTGTGCGGGCGACCGGGTTTTGGCGGCGAAGATTATCCAGCCGTAAAATAGTGTTAGAGATGCTTGAGGCAAGCGGCAAGCGGGTCTATAGCGCCCGCGAGATTCAGCCCATCCTCCGGCTGTCGCGACGCCTGTCCGACCGCTGCCGAAGAGGGGAGGAACCATGATAAAGAACAACAGGCAACGGGCGGCACTATTCTTATGAAGAGCTTGAAAACCCTTGTAATTGCGGCAGCTTTGTCGCTGGGCGCGGTGGGCGTCGGCCATGCGCAGGCACCCGCTGTCGCTCCGGCCGAAGCACCGGTTGCGGCGACTGCAGCGAATCCGGCTCCAATTGCTGCTGATGCGGCGGCGCCGACGGCTGCTCCCGCAACGACCGAAGCGGCCGTTCCGGCCGGCGATGCGAACTATGTGCCGATGAAGCCCACTCCCGGTATCGGCCAGCCCGTCGCCAAGGGCATCGATTTCCAGCCGCAGGTCAGCCCGGTCGGCGAGCAGGCCTATTGGTTCAACAATGTCATCCTGCTGCCGGTGATCACCGTCATCACGCTGTTCGTATTGGGGCTGCTGCTGTGGGTGGTGTTCCGTTACCGAGCCAAAGCCAACCCGGTTCCGTCGAAAACAACGCACAACACCTTCATCGAAATTATCTGGACCGCCATTCCGGTGCTGATCCTCGCGGTGATCGCGGTGCCGTCGATCCGACTGCTCGCACAGCAATATGAACCGCCGTCGAAGGAAGCGCTGACGATCAAGGTCACCGGATACCAATGGTATTGGGGTTACGCCTATCCCGACCAGGGTATCGGCGAATATGTGTCGAAAATGCTGCCCAAAGCGGATGCCAAGGCCGCAGGCGAGCCCTATCAGCTCGCGGTCGACAACCGCATGGTCGTTCCGGTTGGCCGTCAGGTGAAGCTGATCATCACCGGCGCCGACGTGATCCACAGCTTCGCGGTCCCGGCCTTCTGGACCAAGATGGACGCGGTCCCTGGCCGCGCCAACGAAACCACCTTCACAGCGAACAAGGTCGGCGTCTTTTACGGCCAATGTTCGGAACTGTGCGGTGTCGATCATGGCTATATGCCGATCGCCGTCGAAGTGTTGCCCGTCGACAAGTGGGAGGCCTGGGTCCGCTCGAAGGGCGGCAATCCGGCTGGCCCCGTAGCGGCAGTGGCTGCCGCTGCTCCGGCGCTCGCCGCGACGCCGGCCACCACCACGACCGAAGCTGCCCCGGCAGCGGCGCCTGCCGCCGCGCCGGCCGCCACGAATTAATAAGGGGTCCGACAGATGACCGATATCGCTGCAACTGCACCCGCCCATGGCCATGCCGATCACGCGCATGACGACCATGATCACGACACCCCGGGCTTTTTCGTCCGCTGGTTCATGTCGACGAACCACAAGGACATCGGCACCCTCTACCTGATCTTCGCAATTGTCGCCGGTATCGTTGGCGGCGTGATTTCGGGGATGATGCGCCTTGAGCTCGCCGAACCCGGCATCCAGTATCTGACCGGCTGGGCGCAGTTCTTCGACGGCGCCGCGGGCGACGTTCAGGGTAAGCATTTCTGGAACGTGATGATCACGGCGCACGGTCTGATCATGGTGTTCTTCATGGTCATGCCCGCGATGATCGGCGGTTTCGGCAACTGGTTCGTGCCGTTGATGATCGGTGCGCCCGACATGGCGTTCCCGCGCATGAACAATGTCAGCTTCTGGCTGACCTTCGTCGCCTTCGTCATGCTGGTCGGGTCGATGTTCGTCCCGGGCGGCAGCGGCCTGGGCGCTGGTACCGGATGGACCGTTTACGCTCCCCTTTCGACCAGCGGGTCGGCCGGTCCGGCGGTCGATATGGCGATCTTCTCGCTCCACCTTGCGGGCGCGGCATCGATCTTGGGGGCGATTAACTTCATCACCACCATCTTCAACATGCGCGCACCGGGGATGACGATCCACAAAATGCCGCTGTTCGTGTGGTCGGTGCTGGTCACCGCCTTCCTGCTGCTGCTCGCGCTTCCGGTTCTGGCTGCCGCGATCACCATGCTGCTGACCGACCGTAACTTTGGTACCACCTTCTATGATGCGGCAGGTGGCGGCGATCCCGTCCTCTACCAGCATCTCTTCTGGTTCTTCGGCCACCCCGAAGTGTACATCATGATCCTGCCGGGCTTCGGCATCGTCAGCCAGATCATCTCGACCTTCAGCCGCAAGCCGGTGTTCGGCTACCTCGGCATGGCCTATGCCATGGTCGCGATCGGCGTCGTCGGCTTCATCGTGTGGGCGCACCACATGTTCACCGTCGGCATGTCGGTGAACCTGAAGATGTACTTCACCGCCGCGACGATGGTCATCGCAGTTCCCACCGGGATCAAGATCTTCAGCTGGATCGCCACGATGTGGGGCGGTTCGATGAGCTTCAAGACCCCGATGGTCTGGTCGCTCGGCTTTATCTTCATGTTCACCGTCGGCGGCGTGACCGGCGTCGTGCTCGCCAATGGCGGCGTCGATACCAACCTGCACGACACCTATTATGTCGTCGCCCACTTCCACTATGTGCTGTCGCTGGGTGCGGTGTTCTCGCTCTTCGCCGGTTTCTATTACTGGTTCCCGAAGATGTCGGGGCGGATGTACAACGAGTTCCTGGGCCAGCTGCACTTCTGGATCTTCTTCATCGGCGTGAACGTCCTGTTCTTCCCCCAGCACTTCCTGGGCCAGCAGGGCATGCCGCGCCGTTACCCGGATTATCCCGAAGCCTATGCTTTCTGGCACCTGATCTCGTCCTACGGCTATGTCATCATGGCGGTTGGCGTCCTGATCTTCTTCGTGAACATCCTGTGGTCGCTGGTCGCGGGCAAGAAGGCTGCTGACAATCCTTGGGGCGAGGGCGCGACGACGCTCGAATGGACGTTGTCGAGCCCGCCGCCGTTCCACCAGTTCGAGACGCTTCCGGTGATCGACGACGACAAGCATCACTGAGAGCCGACTGGCTAGAGAACGAAACGCCCCGGAAGTAAACTTCGGGGGCGTTTTCGTCGATTGTTTGATACATGTTGGAAACGCCGTGCTTGGTTGGGCCGATGCATCGCGCAAATTCCCTTCCTCAGAACCTCGCGGCGTG
>NZ_JAIBES010000080.1 GCF_019459305.1 Sphingopyxis sp.
GATAATATCGCCCGTCGCGCGCACCAGCAGGCCATTGTCGAAACAGGCGTGAAACAACTCCATCGCGCGCGCCGTCGGGGGCCCGGGGGGGGGGTGGCGGTGGCTTACGGCCCCCCCCCCCGGGGTGGGGGGGCCGTAACCAACCCGCCCCCCCCCCCCGGCGCCCCGACGGCGCGCGCGATGGAGTTGTTTCACGCCTGTTTCGACAATGGCCTGCTGGTGCGCGCGACGGGCGATATTATCGCCCTGTCGCCGCCCCTGATCGTCGAAAAAGTGCAGATTGAGGAGATGTTCGGGAAGATCGCCGACCTGCTCGACGCGGTCGATTAACGGTCCAGGTCGTCCATCTGCATCGCGGCGGCTTCGGCGTTCGCCTCGGCCTTGGCTGCGGTCGCGGCGACCTGGCGGGCGCGCGTGGCTTCCGTCTGAACCAGACGTTCGGCCATCGTGCGCCACGCCTGTTCGGCGCGCAGATTGCGGTCGCGAACCTGCGACAAGGTGCTCGCCGCCGCGTCGACGGCGCATTTATCGGCCTGGGCCTGATAGAAGTCACTGGTGTTCGACATGGCGGGTATCCTTTGGTCTGGGGTGGGTTAGTCGGTCGGTCTGATTGAGGTCAGTCGATCATCTGGGCGATCAGGCGGCGCAATTCGCTTTGCGACAGGGTCGGCGATCGCCGACTGGTTTTCCGCACTGGCGCGTTGATCGCAGCATAGGGGCGGAGAAGAGAAGGGAAGCTATTCGAAATTAAGTTCATATTATCCTGTATTCATTCATATTTTTGTTATCGGGGGTCAGCGCCGGTTGCCCTTGCGCGGACCGCTACCGGCCGGACCGGCGCCGCGATCACGATAGATGATGCGGCCTTTGGTCAGGTCATAAGGCGTCATTTCGACGCGAACGGCATCGCCGACGACCGACCGGATACGAAAACGTCGCATCCGGCCTGCCGTATAAGCGATGATCCGATGGTCATTTTCCAACGTGACGCCAAAGCGTCCGTCGGGCAGGATCTCATCGATCTGGCCGTCGAGGGTCAGTAGTTCCTCTTTGGCCAAAGATCAGGCCGACTGGATGTTGACGGCGGACACTTTGCCGCGCTGGTCGCTTTCCAGATCGTAGGAAACGCGCTGATCCTTGTTCAGCGTCGACATGCCGGCGCGTTCGAGGGCCGAGATGTGGACGAAGCTGTCGCCCGAGCCATCCTCATTGGCAATAAAGCCATAGCCTTTGTCGGTGTTGAAAAATTTTACGGTGCCGGTGGGCATGGGTCGTTCCTTTCACGGAAGCGGAGTTACCACCGATTCATATCGGCGGCGCCAGGAAGCGTGAGGAAGGAATGTCCTGCCAATGCGGCAACAAAATCCGTCGAAAGCGACGATAGCTTGTTAAAGATGGGCCATTCCGGGCCAAAAGTCAAGGACTGGCCGGTTTTCGCCGTGCCGCGCGCGGGCCGTCAGCCTTCGCTCAGCAAGGGAAATGTCACCGAAACCCGCGTTCCTCTGCCGACTTCGCTGTCGATATCGAGCTGTCCCTGGTGGCGCTCGCCGATATGCTTGACGATCGCGAGGCCAAGTCCGGTGCCGCCGACCGAGCGGCTGCGCGCCTCGTCAACGCGATAGAATCGTTCCGTCAGCCGCGGCAGATGATCGGGCGCGATGCCGTCGCCTTGATCGCTGACCGACAGGCGCACCCGGCTGCCCTCGCGCACCAGCTCGACCGTCACCGGGGTTCCGGCGTGGCCATATTTCATCGCGTTCGAGATGATGTTGTGCGCGAGCTGGCTGAGCTGGGCTTCATCGCCCAGCATCGGCTGCGCACCGTCGCCGAGCTTGGCCACCAGATCTTTCGCGCGCGCGGGTTCGCTGTCGCTCAGCTGGCCAATGGCGGTGCGAACGATCATGGCGAGATCGACCGTCGCCGTCGGACGGCGAAAACGGTCGGCCTCGACCCGCGAGATCGACAGGAGATCGATCACAAGCTGCTGCATCCGCCGCGCTTCGCGCTCGATGATCGATAGAAACCGGTCGCGGGTTGGCGCGTCGGTTTCGCCGTTCATTTCCTGCAATGTCTCGACATAGCCGAGGATGGCCGCGAGCGGTGTACGCAATTCGTGGCTGGCATTGGCGACAAAATCCGACCTCATGCGGTCGGCGGCGTCGATCGCCGAACGGTCGGACAGAAAGATGATGTTTTCACTACCCGACAGCGCTGCGATCCGCATCGTCCAGCGCTGGCCCGGCCGCGGAAAATCGATCAGATTGACCGGTTCGAGCGGCGTGCCGCCTTGGATGCGTGACAGCCATTCGGTTGCCGCCGGGTGACGTATCGCGGTTCGCACGTCGGCGCCGACGATATGGCGCCCGAGCAGTCTGACCGCGGCGTCGTTGGCGATGGTAACGATATTATCGGCGGTGCCGAGCAAAGGTTCTTTTTCCTGATCGACCCAATGCGCAAAATCGGGGTGACGAAGCAGCGATATCGGCGCCGTCTCCGCCGGGACGGGCAGGGCGCCCGAGCGATCGGGGGCAGCAAGCGGAAGCGCTCTGTAAACGGTGCCGGCGCCAGCACAGCCGGCGAAGGACATGATCGCGATGGCCAGTAGGTCGCCGCCCGTCAGCACGGCAAAAATTGCCGCGATGACGATCATAGTCAGCGCAATGACGAGGCTGGACAGGCGGTCGAACATCCTCCGCCGCCTCGCACGAAGCAAGGGGCGGACGCAAGGCCGTTTGCAGGTGTTAACGCTTGTGCGGCGAATGTCCCAAACCGGGATGTAGGCGCTCGTCAGCGGTGTTTTGCTTTTCCTTGCGTCCTCATTGGGTTATGCGCCGATGATGGATGAGAGCGAAATTCCCACTGAAAACGCCGTCGAAGCGGGCGATACCATTCCCTCGCGGCGGCGCATGCTGGCGTTGGGAGCGGTGGGGGTGTCGGCGGCGCTGACGATCCGCCCCGCCTTTGCGCAGACTGCCGTGTCGGTGATGAACTGCCAGATTCCCGTCCCCGGCCCGGGCGGCGCCGGAAAATTCATCGATACCCAGGGCAAGCTGGTCCCGCCTGGAACCAAGGGCGCATTTCCGGGGGCGCTGCGGCCCTTTACCGGGGAAGAAGTGAAGCGTGCGTTCCGCGGGCAGACACTGCCTGGCACGACGTATAATCAGTCGCAGGCGTATCTGCAGTACATCCGGCGCTTGCAGGCGGGGCAGAGCGGCTTTACCTGTTTCGCTTCGATTACGACGTCGCGCTGATTTTCGCTCCCTAGCCAAGCGATGTCGGTTCAGCCGCGTCGCCAGCCAAAGGAGTTTTCGTGAAACTAGCTTCGCTCAAACAGGGCCGCGACGGCCGTCTCGTCGTCGTTTCGGACGATCTGGCCTGGTATGCCGACGCCGGTCACATCGTTCCGACTTTGCAGGCTGCGCTCGACAATTGGGCCTATGCCGCGCCGCGTCTCGCAGCGCTGGCCGAAGATCTGAACCACGACGCAATTCCCAAGGAGCGTTTTCACGAACGCGAGGCGGCGTCGCCGCTGCCGCGTGCGTATCAATGGGCCGACGGCAGCGCCTATGTGAACCATGTCGCGCTGGTGCGGCAGGCCCGCGGCGCCGAAATGCCCGACAGCTTCTGGCACGATCCGCTGATGTATCAGGGGGGCAGCGATGCATTCCTTGGCCCGCGCGACCCGATCCCGCTCGGTGATCCCGCGTGGGGCTGTGACATGGAGGCCGAAGTGGTCGTGGTGACCGGTGACGTCCCCGCTGGCATTGATGCCGTTGCAGCGCGCGACTCTGTCCTGCTCGTGGGCCTGACAAACGACGTGTCGCTGCGCGGTCTGATCCCGGGCGAACTTGCAAAAGGGTTCGGCTTTTTCCAGTCGAAGCCGTCGAGCGCGATGTCGCCGGTGTTCGTGACACCCGAGGCGCTGGGCGAACGTTGGCGGGATGGCAAACTGCACGGCACGCTGTGCGTCGACCTCAACGGCCAGCCGCTCGGCCGTGCCGATGCTGGGGTCGACATGACCTTCGATTTCGGGGCGCTGATCGCCCATGCGGCCAAGACGCGCGATCTGGGCGCGGGGACGATCATCGGATCGGGGACGGTATCGAACCGCGACGCCGATGGCGGACCTGGCAAGCCGATTGCCGAGGGTGGCCTGGGGTATAGTTGCCTCGCGGAAGTGCGGACGGTCGAAACCATCCAGCAGGGCGAGCCAAAGACGCCGTTCATGCAAAAGGGCGACAGCGTGCGTATCTGGATGGATGACGAGCGCCACCACAGCATCTTTGGTGCGATCGAACAGCAGGTGATGTAAAGCGAAAAGGGGCGGGTTTGCGCCCGCCCCTTGTACCCTGTCTGCGAACCGTCGTGACGATCAGCCGAAGCTGCCGCCCGACATCGCATCGCTGAGCGAACAGGCCGCCGGACCCAGGATGACGATGAACAACACCGGCAGAATGAACAGGATCAGCGGCACCGTCATGATCGCGGGCAAGCGGGCGGCCTTTTCTTCGGCGCGCATCATGCGTTCGTTGCGGAATTCGGCCGATAGTACGCGCAGGGCACTGGCGAGCGGCGTACCGTATTTTTCGGTCTGGATCATGGTCGTGACCACGCCTTTCACCGATTCCAGATTGACGCGATAGGCCAGGTTTTCGAACGCCTGACGGCGTTCGGTCAAAAAGCCGAGCTCGATTGAGGTGAGCGCGAATTCCTCGCCCAGTTCGGGATAAGCGCGGCCCAGTTCCTTCGACACGCGCGAAAAGGCAGAATCGACCGTCAAACCGGCTTCGGCGCAGATCACGAGCAGATCAAGTGCGTCAGGAAGGCCTTTTCGAATGGCATCGGTCCGCTTGGTTCGCTTGTTCTCAACGAACAGATCGGGCGCTTTGTAACCAAGGATGAGCGCCGCCATTGTCGCGCCCGAACGCTTGAATGGCGTCAGGTCAGGCCACATGTCGAGGCCATAGATCAGGAAGGCAGCGAGACCGCCAAATACGATAGGCAGCACCAACCGGCCAAAGATCACCGCGACGGCCAGATCCTTTGACCGGATACCAGCCTGTGCCAGTTTCTGCTGAACCTCTTTGATCTGTTCTTCCTGCAGCACTTGCAGCTTGCCCAGGAAGGTGCGCATTTTGTCGGCATGCTGATTTTTGCGAACCAGCTTGGCGCGGCGTTTTGCGGTCGATGCGGTGATTCCCGCTTTCAGCTGTTCGCGGCGGTCGTTGAGCGCCTTGACGCGCTTGGTCATCGGATTGCGCACAGTCAGTGCGCCATAAATGGCGAACAGGACTGCGAAGACGCCCACCGCGGCCAGCACGGTGCCGGCCCAGATGACGTCGACGCCCATTAGTGTCGGGCCGGCCTGGGCGCCGGTGAAGGTGGTGAGAAGGAGGCTGCTGTTCACGGTTTTCGCCCCTTCAGATTTCGAAGCTGATCATTTTGGCCATGATGCCGGCGCCGATGCTCATCCAGACCAAACCCCCCAAGCCAGTGATGATGAGCCGTTGCTCGCTAAAAAAGCCAGCGAGGTAACTAGGATTCATCGACCAGACCACGCCAAAGACAAAGAAGGGTAGCGCGCCAACGATATAGGCCGAGGCTTTCGCTTCAGACGACATGGCGCGGATCTTCAGCTTCATTTGCGCTCGCTTGCGCAGCACGTCGGACAGGTTGGACAGCGTTTCAGCCAAATTGCCGCCCGTCTCACGCTGAATCTGGATCGTGATGCAAAAAAACTGGAACTCGGGCGTACCGAGCATCACTGCCGTTTCCTGCAGAGCGGCCTCCATCGTATTGCCGATGCGGATGCGCTCAATGACGCCTTTGAATTCTTCACCGACCGGTCCCGGGAGTTCCTGACTGACGATCTGGAAGGTTTCGGTGACCGGCAAGCCGGACCGCAGGCCGCGCACGAGCAGGTCGATCGCGTCGGGAAAGCGGGTAGTGAACTTCGCGACACGCTTTTTGATCGCACGGCCGACAACGAGATAGGGAAGGCCGAGGCTCAGGAAGAGCCCGATCATTGCCGCCAGCATAAACGGCGCGCGAATGACGAGCAATCCGGCGGTGACGACAACGAACAGCGCCATCGACGCAAACATATACTGCGTCAGCGTCCATCCCTTGCCGGTGCGACGAAGGCGCTTTTCCATCTCTTCGCGGCGCGGCATCAGGCTCGTCAGGCTTGTGCCGCCGCGGCCTGCCGACTGGATGGTCTTGCGCATCTGCGCCGCCACCACGGCCTCGGTCGAGGCCGCGTGGCGATCCTTCACCATCGCCAGTCGGCGCGTCTTTGCCTTGCCGACGGATGGCCCGCCCAGCAGGATGACGAGCAGGGCAAAGGCAACGAAGGCGCCCGCAATGATAAGGATGACTGGCAGGTTCATGTCGGCAGTTGTCCGCTTCTATCGCTTAATGGTGGTGACGACCCGCAAAGCTGTCCGTCAAGCCGCCTGTTTTGCGCCCTTTTTCGTCATGAGCCCCAGCTTGCCGAGCAGCGAGCCGCCCGATTTGCCCTTGGCCGCGGCTGCCTGCGCTTCTTCGGCTTCGATATCGGCGCCGTCGAGGATCAGGCGCATCAGATTGCTCCACACCAGGGCCGCTTTCGTACCCTTGCAGACCTCGGCGTAAGACTTTCCGAGCTTGGCCGATTGGCTGACCAGTTTCGGATCGAACGGGATGACGACGTCAATCTGGCGCTCGATCGAAGATTCGAATTCCTTGCGTGACAATTCGCCAATGGCATTCTGGAATTTGTTGGCCACCAACACCACGCGAGCGCCGGGCACATTCTGTTTGAACCAGGACAACAGACGAATCGTATCGCGCGCGGCCGCTAGCGTCACATCGCTGACCAGCAGGATCGTTCCGGCTTCCGCCACAAGGTGGGGGAAAGGGATCAGCACCTGACGCGGGATATCCACGATCGTCATTTCGAACGCGCCGCGCAGCTCTTCTTCCAGCTGGAAAAAGGCCGAACCGTCCGTCATCACCGGCTGGTGGATCGGCGCTTCCGCAGATAGCAGGCTGAGCTTGTCCGACGCACGCACCATGGCGCGTTCGATGAACAGGCCGTCGATGCGGCTGGGGTTGTCGATTGCGTCGATCAGGCCGCGGCCGGGCTCGAGGTCGAGCGTCAGCGCGCCGGTGCCGAAGTGGACGTCAAGGTCGAGAAGCGCGGTCTGGCGGCCCGCCTGTTCGCTCATCGCCCAAGCGAGCGAGGTTGATACGAGCGAAGCCCCAACGCCGCCACGGACCCCGACCACCGCCATCATGTGATGCGGTTTATCGTCGAGTGCGTCGGCATGTTTTGGCGCGGTCAGCATCGCTTGCGCCATCGTCAGCGATTCGCGAACCTGTTCCAGCGACAACGGCTTGAGCAGATAATCCTGGATGCCGCTCGACAGCAGGTCGCGGTACAGGCGGACATCGTTGACCTGGCCCGCCGCGATCACGACAGTGCCGGGTTCGCAGACTTCGGCGAGCGCGTTGATGTCGTTGATCGGGTCACCCGATTCCGACATGTCAACGAACAGGATGTTCGGGCTGGCGGACACCGAAAGCGACTGGACGGCATTGCGCAGACCGCCCTTGTTACATTTCTCGATGGGCCAGCCCATGTCGTTGGCCGCGGCGCGGATCAACTCCAGCGTATCGTCGTCGCAGACATAGGCGCTAAACGGATCGCGAAGTCCCGCTGATTTAAATGGCGCGTTCACTGGCCGCCTCCTTCGCTGGTTGCCTGGCCGCGCAGATCGCCGGCACCCGTTGGCGGCTTTTCGCGGAAGGTTTTGATCGCCCGCGTCGCCGTCGAGGGATCGTTGCTGTTGCTTCGCGCGCCCTTGATCAGGTCGTTCGGGTCGGCGACCATCGCAGCAAGGTTGCTGTTGGTCGCGCAGCCGTAATTTGACGAGGTTGCGTTGGTCGGATTGAGAGACGATTTCGTTGCCCAGTCGGGGCAGCCAGGAACGAAGGCGGAGGCACGCGTGACGATGATTCGCAGGTGGCCCTGCGGCACGGCACCATTGGTCACCGGCACATCGTTGCTGATCAGCAGTCCGCGACGTTCGATCATCGAACGCACCGTTGCCTGCGCCGAGGTGGCGCCATAAGCCGAAGGATCCTCGATCGAAATCCGGTCGCCGTAGCGCACGCCCATCGCGTCGAACCAGCCTTGCAGGCGACCTTGTTCGCTAGGCGGCAGTTCGCCGCTCGTGGCCGCCACATCGAATTGATGGATGGCATTGCGCACGACTGGCTGATGCACCGAATCGAGGCTGCGGTTGCTGTGGGCGGCGCCCGAGCATCCCGCGAGCGATGTGCTCAAGGCCAGGATTGTCCAAGTTGCGATTTTCTTCATCACTTTGCTCCTGAAATCCTGCACATCACTTGATGCTGAAACCGGGCGCGGCGTCGACGCTGCGGCCCCGCGGACGATCGGCATCGCCGACATTGGTATCGAGCCGCGGTTTCGGGCGGTCGCCGCCCGTCACGCCATCGCCCGTCTGGTTGAGAAGCAACCGCTGCAGGTCGTTGGCGTCCTGAAACGCGTCGGTCGGCAACTTGATCTCGTTCGCCGACACCGGCTGTACCAGATAGGGCGTGACCACGATGACCAGCTCGGTTTCGCCGCGCCGGAAGCTGTCCGATTTGAACAGCATGCCAAGCAGCGGCACGTCGCCGAGACCGGGCATCTTGTCGATCGCACCAATCGAGCGGTTGTTCATCAGTCCGGCGATCATGAAGCTTTCGCCTGATCCCAGTTCCACGGTCGTTTCGGCGCGGCGCACGGTCAGCGCGGGTACCTGGAAGCCGTCGAGTTCGATTGCACCTTCGGTTGAAAGTTCCGACACTTCGGGGCGAACGCGCAGGCTGATGCGGCCGTTGGACAGCACCGTCGGCGTGTAAGCCAGGCTGACACCATATTTGCGATATTCGATTGTGGTGCCGTTGAGATTGCCGGGGATCGGGACAGGGAATTCGCCGCCGGCCAGGAAATCCGCAGTCTCGCCAGAAATCGCGGTCAGGTTCGGCTGCGCCAGTGTCGCCACCATGCCCGACCGTTCGCCCAGATCAAGCGAAGCAATCAGATCGAGCCCGAACAGACGGCCAGCGCCGGCCAGGCTGCGCGTGCCAGAGGGTGTCGTAATGTTATAGGTCGTGTTGCCATTCGCGTCGGTGGTGATCGATCCTGCGCTGCGGCCGCCGAAAACGCCGCCGAGGAACCCGTTGCCCAGCGGGCCATCGGTATCGCGGGTCAGCACATTGCCACTGATTTCCTTGACCAGCGAACGGTTCACTTCAGCGATGCGGACCTGCAGGTTGACCTGCAGCGGTGTTGCCGTGCGCAGCCGCGACAGCACTTTGGTGCCTTCGCCGACAAACGCCTGAACCAGCATTTCGGCCTCGGCCGCATCGTCGGGCGATTGGACCGTGCCGGTGAGCAGCACAAAGCCGTTCATCGTGTTCGCCGAGATGCTCGCGTCGGGCATCGCCAGCGAAAGCATCTGGTCGATCGTTTCGATGTTGTTGCCGACGCGGGCGACGGTCGAAAACACGACCCGGCCGCTGGCGTCGGTGGCGTAGATACTGGTCTCGCCCGGCTTCTTGCCAAAGATGTACAGCTGACGACCCGAGCGGACCTGAACATCAGCGACTTCGTCATTGGCGACGAAGATGTCGGTCATCGCGGCAGGAAGGCTGATCAGGCGGCCGCGGCCGACCGACAGGTCGATGCTGCTGCTGGCGTTCTGGGTCGCCTGCGCCGCGACGGGCGCTGAAGGAGCGGAAACCAGTGTCGCTGCCACCAGGCCGATGGCCAGGGTGCGGGCGAGGGCCGCTGCCTTGAAATTGGCTTTGCTGTTCATCTTACTTACCCCCAACCGAAACTTCGGTCACTTTGTCGCCGCGGGTGACGCGGACGACCGGCCCACTCGATGCTGCCGTCCCATAATTGCCGCCTGAAGGCGCCGCGGGCATTCCAGCTGCTTGCTGCTGCGGACGCGATCCGCCGCCGACACGGCCGCTGACCGGGATCCAGAAACGCGATACGTCGCCGCCGGTTGTCGCCGTCTTCGACGTCACAGGGCGCGCCTGAGCCTGCGCCAGCATGCGGCGTTCGGCTTCGGTGCCGCCCTTGGCGGGAACGCTGATCTCGCCCGAAGCAATCGCTGCTTCAAGTTCGCCGCTGCTTTCGGCCAGCGGGCGCAGCGCGAGCGACAATTTGCCCATGCTCTGCGCCACCGCGATGCGTTCTGCGAGTTCGGGCGTCGCCTCGAGCGTGACCGAACCGAAGGTACGGACCGGGGTTTTGCCGGTCTCGTCCTCGGCGTCGTAGCGCTGGTCGGTGGCGAGCACGCGGACATTGCGTACGATCGTTTCGGCGGTGAAAATCTGGTCGTCGGGATAGGAACTGCCTTCCTTGACCTCAATGGTCTGGGCGAGCAGCACGTCGACGCGGTCACCCGGGAAGACGAAGCCGGCGACACCCTGTTCCTGGCTGACCTTGACCGTCACGGCACGCATGCCGGGGCCAAGCGCCGCAGCAAGGAAGCCGCGATCGTCCGGATGGACGAGCGCGCCCTGGGTAAGCGGCTGACCGGCGGTGATCGGATAGCGCACGACGGTGCCGACCAACGTGTTGACGTCGGTCTTTTCCTTCATGAAATACGCTTTTTCGACCAGCTCTTTCGGCCAGGGCTGGAACCGGAAGCTGTCTGGGCCGATGATCGTCCCCACTGGCAGCTGCCGCGTCGCGACCAGGATCATCGGGCCGGTAATCTCCGGCGCCGCTGCGGCCCGAGCGTTCGGGGCCGAAGCTCCCCGCATCATCTGGTTGACCCCGAATGCCGCACCGATCGCAATGACCAGCGCGCCAACGATCAGCATAATCTTTCGCGTATCCATGACGATTTTTCGCCTCCTAACACCAGCCAGACACGGCGGTGTTTGCCCTCAGGTTCATCCGATAGCCTGAAACTGGTTAAAATATTGTTGGTGAAGCGCCCAAAGTCCGGCAGCGGCGATGGCCACCCCATAGGGCACCTCCACCGGCTTATCGGAACGGCGTAATTTCAAATGTATAAGCATGATCGCCGACAGGATGCCGCCGCCAATTGCCATGACTGTCAGTGTCGGCAGGAACAGCGGTAGCGGGATCCAGAGCATGACCGCCCCGATCATCTTTACATCGCCCCCGCCCATCGCTCCGATTGCGAACAAGCCGGCGAAAACGAGGAAGACGGCAAAGGCGGCGCCGAACTGAAGCGGGATGTCGGGCCAGACCGAAAGGCCGCTCGCGATCCAGAAGGGGATTGCCAGCAGCGCCACGGCCGCGTTGAGCTCGTTCGAGATAGTCCGTGACCGGAGGTCGCTGATCGCCGCGGCGATCATCAACAGGCCTAACACGGCCATCAGGCCAAGGGAGATCGTGCCGCTGTCCATTGGCGACCTCCTACGCAATATGGCTTACCAAAGAGTAACCATGCGCGGCGGGCGGTGCGGCTTGCATTCCGCGGGCCATTGGATATGCGGCGGGGCATGACCGCCGCGCCGCCCTCTGCCACCGACGTGCTGATCGTCGGCGCGGGCATCGCCGGCGCCAGTCTGGCCGCTGCGCTGGCGCCCTGGCGCCGCGTCATGCTGATCGAGGCGGAAGATGCGCCGGGCTATCACGCGACGGGCCGTTCGGCCGCATTCTGGCATGAGACCTATGGCGGCGCGCGAGTCCAGCCGCTGTCGGTTGCATCCTTCGACACCCTTGCCCGCCCGGCGCCCGAATTTTCCGAACATGGATTCCTGTCGCCGCGCGCCGCGTTGACGATCGGCCAGCGCGGCGAAGCGTCAGCAGTCGATGCCTTTACCGCTAAGTTTTCCGCCAAAGGCGTCGAGGTTGTCCGGATGGGCGCGGCCGAGATCGCCGGAAGAATCCCGGGTATCCGCCCGGAGTGGAGCGAAGCGGCCTATGAGGCGGCGTGCAGCGACTTCGATGTCGCTG
>NZ_JAIBES010000140.1 GCF_019459305.1 Sphingopyxis sp.
ACCTTTCCGTGCAAAATTGTGCTATGGCCCTTGTGCGCGGGCGACTCCGTGGCGAAGAACGGAACTCCGGCTGCAAGGTCCGTCAGGCCGCCTTTTCACAGCCCTGCCGGTTTGGAGCGTCCGCGCACCTTTTCTTTTGGAAGGGTCTCCCACTGGGCGACGAACTGTTCGTACGCCTGCTCGGCGCGGCGGGCGACTTCCATTTCCTGATCGCGCAGAACCTTGATGTTGTACGCGTAAGCCGGGCCAGGCTTGTTCCCCTTCGCCTGCGGTCTGCCAGCCTTGAATTCCATGGTCCTGCGCTTGTTCGCGATGAGCGCGGGTCGCGCCCAGCGATAGTCAGCGTCTTTGGTGAGCAGGTGCCAGCACAGGACCGTCAGCTTGCGCGCGAGGGCGACCGCCGCGATCTGATGGCCGCGCTTTGCTCGGATTCTGACGAAGAAAGCGTGCAGCGGCCCCGGCGTCTTGGCGGCAGCCCAAGCCGCTTCAACCAACATCGCCCGCGCATGGCTTCGACCGACCTTGCTGATGCGTCCGTGATGCGCCGGTACCAGGCCGGACTGACGAACCCGCGGATTAAGCCCGAAATAGCTCACCAACTTTTGCGGGCTGGAAAAGCGGCCGATGTCGCCAATCGCAGCAATGATTCCCGCTGCTACCGTCAGGTTGATGTCCGTTATCGTCAGCAGGCGGGCAATTCTCGGAAAAATCCCACAAAAGATACATATTTCAACGTGATTGTGGAACAGCGTCAGAATGGAACCCCACTCTGTCGGAATCTATAACTTTGATTTTTAACCCTAAATTGGCGCATGAAAAGGGTTCCGATAGGCGCCGTTCGAGGCCCCGACCAAACACGGTTTGTTGCGCCAATTCAAGAGGATGGATCGTAGAATGGGAGGGGCCAGCTCCAACGCCGATCCACAATGCTCGAAGAACAAAGTGGGCAACCTGTATCGTTCTGCCAAGGGTTCGAGCGGTATAAGCCCTAGTTTCCAACGCGGAGAAAAGCCGCTCTAATCTCCGCATAGGATGCGGAGATTAACCCTTCCTTATGCGGAGATTATGCGATACAATCTCCGCATGAGGTGCGGAGATTATGACTTACATCTATGAGCTGAAAGACTGGCCAAATTTCCAATGGCGCGATGAAGCCCTTGCCCAGAAGCTGGGCGAGGTCCGTCATCGTCAGGGCCGTCTTTTGGGCCGCATGGAAGCGCTCGGTTTCCCGCTTCAAGAAGAAGCGGTCCTGCATACACTCACCGAAGACGTTCTGAAATCATCCGAGATTGAGGGTGAGCAACTCGACAAGGATCAGGTGCGTTCATCGATCGCGCGTCGTCTCGGCCTCGACATTGCGGGCTTAGTTCCCTCTGACCGCAACGTCGAAGGCGTTGTGGAAATGATGCTTGACGCAACGCAGCGTTTTCAAGAACCTCTCACCGACGAACGCCTGTTCGGATGGCATGCGGCTCTGTTTCCAACCGGGCGAAGCGGCATGAACAAGATCACCGTTGGCGGTTGGCGCGACGATTCTACAGGGCCGATGCAAGTCGTTTCCGGCCCGTATGGTCGTGAACGCGTTCACTATGAAGCGCCGCCCGCCAAAGCGCTCAAGCGTGAAATGAACGCCTTTCTAAAATGGTTTGAAGCCGATCAGGGCATCGATCCCGTTTTGAAGGCGGCAATCGCGCATCTCTGGTTTGTCACCATCCACCCGCTCGATGATGGCAATGGCCGCACAGCGCGCGCCATCGCTGACATGGCGCTGGCGCGGTCCGAAGGAAGCAATCGACGCTTCTATTCCATGTCGGCGCAAATTCGCAGGGAGCGAGCGGCCTACTACCGAATGCTGGAGACGACGCAGAAAGGGACGCTGGATATCACGTCCTGGCTATCGTGGTTCCTCGACTGTTTGGATCGGGCGTTCGACGGCGCCGACGATATCCTCGCATCGGTTATGCAGAAGGCGCGCTTCTGGGAACACCAAGCGGGAACCGCATTGAACGATCGCCAGCGCGACATGCTCAACCGCCTGCTAAACGGCTTTGAAGGCAAGCTCACCAGCTCCAAATGGGCGAAGATCGCCAAGACATCGCAAGACACCGCGGCGCGCGACATCGCCGATTTGGTCGCTAAAGGTATCTTGGTTCGCGATGAGGCCGGGGGGCGCAGCACATCTTATTCACTTGCGCAGATCGAAGCATGACGGACTGGCTGGATGTTCTAAACCCGCGTGAGTGGGCGACGGTCACTTGGATCGCGATTGCGCTATTCGCCGGCATCCGCTTTGCCGGATTCGGCGGCGGAATGATCCGCATCGTCAAAGCCCCGCTCCAGCCCAAGCTGATTGCGGTGTTCGGCACTGCGACCGCCTACAGCGCGCTCTGCGTTTGGGGGCTTTCTGAACTTGGCTGGTGGATGTTGCCAATTTGAAATCCACGATCATCTGGACGTTCACGTTCGCGTTCCCAAATACCGCCAAAATTACAGCCGCCCTTCGTTGAAGAGTTTTGCCACCTCGACGCGCCGAATCTTGTCGCTGGGCGTGCGAGGCAGATCGTCGCGATCAACAAAGCGAAAGATTTTTGGGATTTTGAACGCCGAGAGCAGCGGTCGCAGCCGTTGTTTGATCGATGGTTCATCGATGTCAGAGGATCGGTCTTTAACGATTGCTGCGGCGACGATTTGCCCGGCTTTTGCGTCCGAGACCGGAAAAACGGCGGATTCGATGATTCCCTCAATAGATCGCAGCGCGAATTCGACCTCTTCGGGCGATACATTGGCGCCCGATGTCTTAATCATTCCGCCGAGGCGATGGTGAAACCAGATCCTGCATTCGCCATCCATCGTGCATTCGTCGCCCGTGGGATAGAAGCCGTCGACAGTAAATGTTTCGTTTCGAAGCCTCTTGTAGAAGCGATCCATTACCCAGATGCCGCGAACCTGCAGCTCGCCCGGTGTGCCGTTCGCGCAGATCGCACCCGTGTCGGGATCCACGATGCGAAACTCCATACCCTCAAGCGGTGGACCCATCGTTCCGTCAAGTCCGTCAGGAAGCTCGCCAGCATACCAATAGCCACTGTGCGGGCCGATCGTTTCGGTCATCCCGATGGCGGCGGCATAACGCGATGCAGGCTTGCCTTCGGCTTGACAAAAAAACGGCCACTGCGAGGTATTCTGGATGCGAAGGCTAGCGAAATCGTCAGGACGGAAATCGGGTAGCTGAGTGATCGATCCAAGCAGTCCGGGCGTTCCACCGATCTGAGTGATGTTATGGCGCCGGACAGCGTCGAGCGTCGCACGCGGACTGTGATCATCCTCCAGGATGATTGATGCGCCAGCGTCGAGCGCGACGGTCATCCCGATCCACCCGCCAATCCAGAAAAAGGGATTGGAAATCAGCATCCGGTCATCGGGCCCAGTGCCGAGCGGAATGATCGTCTTCATCCGTGCCAGCCGGTCGATCTTGTCGACCAGCGCCGCGTGAATATGGATCACCGCCTTGGGATTTGCTGTGCTTCCTGACGTGTACATTAGGAGCGCATCGTCGCTTGGTGCCACAGTGGTTTCGACCGCCGCCAGCATCGCGTCACCAAAATCGACTGCGCCTGCCGCAAGCGCCGCGAGGTCGCCGTCGCTCCAATCAGGTGCCGCGCCGTTGAAGAAAATACGCCGCAGATAAGGGCAATCCGGATCGAGGATAGGTGAACCGTTTTGCCGTTTGACGAGCGCCGGAAATGCTTCGACGAGCTTTGCGACATAATCGTGGCCAAGGTAAGTGTTAGCAGTCAGAAGCACCGCGCAATCGGCATGTTGAACAGCGTAGCGAAGTTCGCCGGGCGACGCGAACGTGCTGAGCGCAACCGCAATCCCCCCGATTCGCGACACGGCAAGCCACGCCGCGATCCATTCGGCGCCGTTCGGCAGCATGATTCCGACGCGCGCGCCCTTGCCGAGTCCAAGTGCTAGCAAACCGCGCGCGAGCGCCGCCGATTGCGCGTCGAGATCGCTATAATGTGTCTCGCGAGCATCAGTGATCACCGCGATGCGATCCCCGTGCCGATCGGCGACGCCGCGCCACCATTGCGTGAGCGACGTGGGAGGAAGCGGATCAAAGCTGACGGGGCGCTCGATCGGCTGCAGGGGAATCGTGTAATCCTGTGCAGCGATGGACGCTTGTCGGTTCATGACATTTCTCCGCTCACGCCAGCCGGGCGATCATTTCCAGATGAGCGCGCCTATCGCCGTACAAATTCTCCCACAGTTTGGCGCGCCGCGTAAACAGTTGCAGATCATAATCCTCCATGAAACCGATCCCGGCGTGGACTTCGTGCGAGGCAAAGGTCATTGCGCCAGCCGCGCGACAGGCCTCGGCCTTCGCCAGGGAGGCGCGGAGCAGGAAATCCTCTTCGCCTTCGCGGCTGGCGGCATGCAATGCGAACAGCGACGTATGCCTATAGTGTAATGCGATGTCGGTGCAGAGATATTGTATGGCTTGATATTTTCCGATCGGCACGCCGAACTGCGACCGCTCTTTGGCATAATTAACAGTAAATTCGAGAATGCGTTCGCCTGCCCCCGCTACTTCGGCGGCAAGCAGGATCGCGGCGCGCGCGATCACTTCATTGAATTCGGCCGTTATGTCTCTGCCGCCGCCGATCCTAGCCAACTCTCCAACGAGAAGATCGACGTCGACGCGGTATAGCGGCGTGCGCGCGATGTTCGGGAGCGACGTGATCGTCACGCCAGGCTGTGTCGCCTCAACGAGAAACAGCGCCAGCCGTCCACCGTCCCTTGCCGCCACCAGAAGGTGAGAGGCTTGGCCTGCGAAACGAACGTACATTTTTCTGCCCCGAAGGCGTCCGCCGTCGATAGTCAGGTGGACGTCGTCGGCGCAGTGACCGCCGTTCTCTTCGAACAGCGCAGGTGCGACGACCGTGTCGCCCGCGGCGATGGCCGCTAGCGTCGCGTGATCCGCGTCGCGGCCGGCCGCTGCGATCAGCCCCCCCGCGACCACCACTGATTCCAGATGCGGCACATCGACGAGTTGGCGGCCCATTTCCAGATAAAAGGCGTAGAAATCGCTGAGCGAGCAGGCGAAGCCGCCGCACGCCTCGGGCAATCCCATACCGAGCCAGCCGAGGTCGGCCATTTCGCGCCAGATTGCCTCGGAAAAATCACCCTTCGTTGTACGCTCGCGCAATTTAGTGAGCGGCAGTTTGGCACCGAAAAATTCGCGCGCGCTGTCGCGCAGCATCGTCTGGGTGTCGTTGAATGAAAGATCGATCGCCATGCCCTGTTTCCTGTCAATCGCGCTCAACGCGGCAGCCCGAGACCGCGCGTGGCCATCGTCATCCGCTTGAGCTGGGCCGTGCCACCCGCATGATTGCCGAAAGAGGCGCGGAAATAATGTTCAAAGTGCCCGTTGCACAGGGCGTCGGGCCCTTCAGCGACCATCGCTTGCGGGCCGAGAATATCCATGTAGGTCTGGCAGAAATCCGGCCAGAATTCCTTGAACCAGCCGAGATTCATGATTGGAGATACGGGGTTTGACGCATGCCAGTCGAGTTGGGTCGACTGCGCATAGTTTTCTTTCGCGTGCAGCTTCAGCAGTTCGACGCCAGAATACAGCTCGGCCAGCTGAAGCCGCACTACCGGGTCCTGATCCAGCGGCGCGCCGTGACGTTGTGTTTCTGCGCAATAGCCGCGGAGCAACTTTAGCTGGCGCTCGATGCGCATCTGCCAGATGTCGGGCGGCGTCCCCGCCACCAGCTTTTCGCCGCCTTGCCCAAACCAGATTTCGGTCCATGCCTGTCCTTCGGTGCCCAGCAAAGCGTCCGCTGGGAGGCGAACATTGTCGAAAAAAGTCTGGTTCTGCTGTCCGTCGGCCATGTTTTCCAGCGGCAGCAAGGTTACGCCGGGCAGGTCGAGCGAGAGGATGAAGCAGCTGATACCCGCATGTCGCTGCACCCCGACCTCGGTGCGCGCGAGAACCATCATCCACTGGCACATGTGTGCCGCAGTGCCGAGTGTCTTCTGGCCGTTGAGTATCCAGCCGTCGCCATCGCGGCGGGCGGTGGTCGTCAGAGCCGCCAGGTCGGAGCCGGCTCCGGGCTCCGAATAGCCTTCTCCCCACAGAGTGGTGCACTCGGCAATGCCTTTGAGATGCTGTTTTTTCTGCTCGGGTGTGCCGTGGCGCAGCAACGCGGTAGCGACCGCCAGACCGATGACCGGATAATTTGGCGCCGCGTAAGTGCAGAATTCTTCCTGCAAAATATAGCGCTCGATCGCCGATCTTCCCTGACCGTAATAAGCTGCCGGCCAAGTAAGCGCGGTCCATCCCTTGCGTCCGACGGCCTGCCAGAAGTCGATACACTTGGCCCAGCGCTCGGGCGATTCATCATAGTCGTAGTCAAAGTAGAATCCACCGGGGATTGTCTCCTCAAGAAACTGGCGCGCCTCGTTGCGCCAGCCCCGCAGTTCTGCGGTATCGTCGGGAACGAAATCTACCATGTTAGCACCTTGAATAAGTTAGGGGGGAGGTTGGGAGAGGGCACGTGCGACATCGGTTAGCGACCCCGGTGATCGGGTGCGAGGGTCGGCTCGCGCGGATGGGGATAGGGGTGGATGACCTCCGGTTCGTGCTGTGCATCATCGAGTGAGAAAATGAGTTCGTCGAGCGCGGCCTTGACCCGATCTTCCAGGGCATAGTCGAACACATCGGAGCCTCCTGCGACTGTGTCGGGGTCGAGGCGCGCGGCGTGCCATTTCAGCGACCGGGCGAGGGCGTCTGCCGGACGCATCTGGTCGTGGAAGCCGAGCAACGCGCGCGCCTTGGAAATATCGACCATGCCGTGCTGGCTCGCCGTTCCGCCCAGCGGCAACAGATGGGCAGCCGCCCAGTTGAGCTGCGGTGGCAACGCAATGATCCGCATGTCGCTTTCGATCAGCGCCAGCGCGAGTTCGACCCAGCCTGCAAGCGTATATTGTTGCTCGTCGGCGACGTTAAAGGCGTGACCCTGCGCGACTGGACTATCGAGCGCTTCGAGCACGCACCAGGCGGCATTCTCGGCACTGCAGCGCGTAATGACGCCGAGTCCGGCATCGGGTAGAAGCACGAAGCGTCGATCGTCGCGTGCGCGATGCAGCAGCGAAGCCTCCAGTCCACCGATCGACCGTGGTCCGTATATCTGCGGATAGCGAATGACCGCCGCCGAATAGCTACCGCGGGCATGTGCATCGAAGACCGCATCTTCGGCCTCGATCATTTTTGCTGCAAACTTTGCCGCCATTGAATTGCGCATCTGCGCGGGGTCGACACGCGGCCCCTCTTCACGCTGAAGCAGCGGCATGCCGCGCGGATGTTCGGCATCGGGATCGAGATAACCAGGGTAGATCGGGATGCCGCCGAGAGCGACGAGCCGGTCGCAACGACCCTCAAAAAGTGGCGCGAGTTGGGCAACACGGCCGTAACCCAACACGACCGCGTCGAAGCATTCGGTGCCAAGCGCGTCGGAGACCGATGTGCCAAAGTGGGGATCGGCGTGGATGTGGCGGAACGACGCGATGTCTGGGGCTTCGTGAACGCCGCGATGCAATATCGTGAGGTCGTACCCACGCTCGTGCAGCCCGAGCGCAATCGGTACGCCCGTAGCGCCGCTCCCTCCGATCAGCAAAGCTTTCATTTACGAAATCCTTAGGCCGCCCGCCCATGCATCATGTCGTGACGGTCACGAGCACCGAGCCTTTGTTCAGGGACGGGCCGCAGCTGGTGGAAGAAGCCCTTGTCGGCTGCATGCCACAGCGGTTCTCCGGCTTCGATGACCTCCTCCAGTCCGGGGAACGTAGGTGCATGGCCTTCAGGGCGCGGACAGAAGCGCGCTTCGGGGCCAAATACGTTGAGCGTAACCGTCCGCCGCTGCTGTCCATTCACCATTGGCGCGCCGCCGTGCAGTAACTGGGGGTGAATGAAGAGGACGTCGCCGGGGTCAGTTTCGAAAGAGACGATTTCCCAATCGCCGCGATCCGCCTCGATATCAGGAACCGGGGGGTTGCCGACGTCGAAGAAACCCTCGGTCGGCTTTTTGGGATTGACCGGATTGTACATCGGACCGCGATGGCTACGCGGCACGACCTCCAGCGCCATGTTGGCGGGCAGAGGATCAAGGCTGATCCATGCGCCGGTGACCTGATCGGTATAGTCCATCACATAATATGGAATATCCTGATGCCATCCCGTCCGGACTGCCTCGCCTTCCTTAAAGAAAATCTGGTCATAATAAAGCCACACCCGGTCTGCTTCCATGAGCTCGGCCATCGCGTCGACGATTGGCGAGTCATAAAGCACGTCCTGCATTTCTTGGATCACCGAGAAGTTGCTGTTGTCAGTAAAGAAACGACCGCCCTTGCGCTGATATTCCCCTGCCCACGGGCTCGGGTTGTCCAGATTTTTCTGAAAGGCCGTCTCTAGCAGACGGAGCCAGTTTGCGGTCAGGAGCTTGGGCGCAAACATGTATCCCTGCGCGCGATATGTTTCGATCTGGTCGCTGCTGAACATCGTCGGCTCCTCTCGCTCGCCTCACTGCTCGGGGCGACTCACTTATTATCACATCAACATGTCACAAACGTCAATAGGCACCTTATTACGACAATAAATGACGTTCTTGGGGGTTGAATGCGAAATTGTTGACTGCATATCTTTAATCGGGCACCTATATAGGGAATGGCGCGAATCACGTGACGCTATGGGAGAGGGATCATGACTACACGCAGGTATAAGGCTGCCCTTGTCTTAACTGGCTCGCTGCTGTCGTTCGGCTTTGCGGCGGGCGCTTTGGCACAAGACGCCCCTCCGGTCGGTTCCATCCCGGCACCGGACGCTCAAACCGAAACTGAAGAATCTCGCGACAGGACATCGGTTTTTGGCGAAATACTGGTAACCGCGCAGCGCCGAGAAGAGCGGCTTCAGGATGTGCCGGTTGCCATCACGGCGTTCAGCGGCGACATGATCGACAAGCTGGGTTTCGACAATGTTCTCGACGTCGCGACTCAGACACCGGGTTTCCAGGTCGGCGGACTCGGCGGGTCGAACAACTCGATCACACCTTGGCTGAATATTCGCGGCATCCAGTTCACCGACACGACCTTTGTAAATGAATCGTCGGTCGGCCTTTATGTCGACGAAGTCTATATACCGTTTCCCGGTGCCGGGGTGCAGCAGTTGTTCGACGTCGAACGGATCGAGGTCCTGAAGGGCCCGCAGGGATCGCTGTTCGGACGCAATTCGTCGACCGGCCTCGTTCAGTTCGTGACGCGCAAACCGACCGACGAATTTGAGGGTCATGCGAGCTTGACCGTCGGCCAATATGGCAAGATCGGCGGCGAAGCCGCGATCAACTTGCCCGCGGGCGAAGGGATACGCATTCGCCTGGCCGGCCAATATGCACATAATGACGGCTATCGGAAGAACCCCGAAACCGGAATAGATACGTTTGGCAAAGTCGACGCCTACGGGCTGCGCGGCACCGCGGCAATCGACCTGATGTCAAATCTGGAATTGACAGTTAGCGGGCATTACGCGCGAGGCGACAACATCTTTCCTGGTCGCGACCTGCGCGGCACCCGTGTACCCGGCAATACCGGCGTACGCTGTGCTGATCCGCGCGACGTATTCAACGGGCTGTGCTCGACACGAAACAATTTCATCAACGACAGTGACAACCCCCGCATCACTTATTCGGTGTTGGACAATCCGGTCACCTATCGCAGCTATGGCGGTTACGCGAAGTTGGAACTGGTACTGGATGACGTCACGATTACCTCATTGACTGGCGCCGAAAACTGGAAGAGCTTTTTCCAGCAGGACACTGGCTTTGGCGCCCAAAGCTTCAACAATGTCACCTCCGACTTTCTCAACCGCACGCATTCCTTCAGCCAGGAACTGCGTGCGAACGGCAAGCGTGGCGACGTCAGCTGGGTACTTGGTGCCTATTACTATCGCGACAATCGCTACAACCAGGGCAATGTCTTCGACTGGTATGCCGCGACGACACCCGGTGTGATCCCTTCCTCGGCGACGCAAGGTCGCGAAGGTCGGGTCAAAAGCAAGTCGGTCGCTGTATTCGCGCATGTCGAGGCCGAAATCATCGACAGGGTCACGCTGCTCGTCGGCGGCCGATATACCAGCGAGTCGCGCGATTTGGTGCGGATGCGCTTCTATAACGGATGCCGCGTCGGCGGCACTTGCCCACTGGCGATCGATGGGTCGAATACCGCCGACTTCAAGAATTTCTCGGGCGACCTTACGCTACGCTGGAAGCCATCGGACGACGTCATGACCTATGTCAAATATGCGCGCGGCTTTAAATCCGGTGGATGGAACCCCTCTGCGCCGACGCTGTTCGCTGCGGGCCCAGCCGATCCGGAAATCGTCGACGAGTTCGAATTTGGGTTGAAGGCCGATCTGATCGATCGGCGCCTGCGCACCAATTTGGCGCTCTTCACCTATAATTTTGATGGTCTGCAATCGACCCTATCGCAAATCGTCAACGGCGTCGCGATCAACAATTTCGTCAACGCAGGCAGCGCGAAAATCAAGGGCGCCGAACTCGAAGCGGTGATCACCCCGTTTGACAATTTTGAACTGAGCCTCGGCGGCGCATATCTCGATACCGAAATAACCCGCGTTGCGACCGGCGGTCTGGGCATTCTGCCCGGCAATCGCCTTCCCAATGCACCGAAATGGACTGCGAATGGTGTCGCACGCTATGGCATCGAACTTGGTTCGCTCGGACGACTGACATTGCAGGGCGAATTTACCCACAAGAGCAGTGTCTTTTTCACCGTCGACAACGATCCCTACCGGACGATGACGCCGTACATGCTGTATAATGCGCGATTGATTTTCGATTCCGCGGACGATGTCTATTCGGCGCAGTTGTCGATCGAGAATATCGCCAACAAGCGCTACGCGACTGGTGCCTTCCAGACCGCCGGGTTTGATTCCATGTATTTTGAGCCGGGACTGCCGCGTTGGGTCTCGTTCAAGGTATCGGCCAAGTTTTGAAGGTGTTTGATGCTGCAATCGGATAGCCTATCTTTCGCTCTTCAGGATGACGAAGAGGAAGAGATGAAAGAAGTTCCAGAAGCGCAGCGCGTGGAAACGGCGGTCGAGCGGGTCGCCAAAACGCTTCGTCAGCTTTCGATGGATGCCAGGCCGGGGGCATTCCTTGGTTCAGAACCTGAAATGATGGCGCAACTCGCATGTAGCCGGCCGACCTTCCGACAGGCGACGAAACTTGTCGTTCAGGAACAATTGCTCGATGCCCGCCGCGGAACGCGCGGCGGGTTGTACGCTGCGCGACCGAATGCCAGCGCAGTGGCGCGCGTGGCCTCGATTTACCTCAACACGCGCAATCTCTCGCAGACTGACTTGGTGCACGCGTTTCTGCCAAGCTCGTTGGAGGCCGCGCGGACAGCAGCTTTGTGCCGCGATCCGGACCTGCGCCGTCAGTTCGAGGGTTTTTGGAAACGCACGCAGGACCTGCCGGAATCGGTCAGCGATTTTTTTGCATTTGACCGTGAGTTTACGCGGTTGATGTTTGCAATGTCTGGCAACCCGGTGCTCGAACTTATCTCGGAGATCATCTACGACTTCTCGCAGTCGTTCCTTCCCTACGGGATGTTTTGGCGCCACCGCGATCGCGCGCGCGAATATGCGCTGCACCGCCGCGACCTCGCAAAGGCGATCCTCGATGGCGATTCCGAAATCGCCCTGGTTCATTCGCGGCGTTGTCAGCGACTGATCGTTCAGTGGGCCGACGAAGATGCCGGGATCGACCCGCGCAACGAGCCCCATCCCGACGACGTATTTCAGGCGGACGAAGGCATCATTTGATGGAGCGACCGGCGCCATGATTGCAACCGAACAACGCGGCGTCGGAAAACTCGGTTGGATCACGTTGGCGATCCTGTCCTTTGCTTATGCAGTGGCGATGATCGACCGTATTATCCTTACGCTGCTGGTCGAACCGATCAAACGCGATCTCCAGATCAATGATACCCAGTTCGGCCTGTTGCAGGGGTTCGCATTTGCCGCGTTCTACGCCATCGCTGGCCTGCCGCTCGCGCGAATTGCCGACAACAGATCGCGCAAGCGGCTTATTGCATGGGGGATCGCGGTATGGAGCTTGATGACTGGGCTATGCGCGCTGGCCTGGTCCTATTGGCAGTTGGTTTTGTGCCGGATCGGCGTGGGAGTCGGCGAAGCGGCGCTGACGCCGGCCGCAATCTCGATGCTGTCGGACCTGTTTCCCCGGAGCAAGCGGACGCGCGCGATTGCAATCTACGCGTCGGGCGGTACGATTGGATCGGGGCTCGCCTATGTCGTCGGCGGCGCAATCTTGCAATATTTCCCCAGCGAATCGACGCTCGTGTTGCCGATTATCGGTGACATACGGGGATGGCAGCTCATCTTCCTGATCTTGGGTTTCCCCGGGCTGCTGCTCGCAGCAGTCGTCGCGCTGGTGTTGCGCGAACCGGTGCGTCTGAACCCGAAGACGACTGTAAAAACCAAGATCTCCGCCGACCTGATCCCGTTCCTTAGCGTAAATCGCGGCCTTGTTGGCTGCATGCTGGGGGGCTTCTCCCTCCTCTATGTCGTCACTTACGGCTATCTCGCATGGACTCCGGCGCTGTTCATTCGCACCCATCAGGTCGACACGGCAACCGTGGGGCTGCTACTTGGCGCCGCCAATATGATTGCGGGGGTCAGCGGCAACATCCTCGGCGGCTGGACATGCGATCGCTGGATCTCGCGCGGTTCACGGGACGCGGAAATTCGCATCGGGCTCGTGTCGGCGGCCATCCTGCTGCCACTGTGCATCGCGGTGCCCCTGGTCTCTGATGTCCAGATCGCGCTGGGACTGCTTGCTACGCTGATTTTCGTGTCGCATTTCTGGACCTCGTCGGCGACGGCTTCGATCCAGGCGGTCACCCCGCCACACCTTCGCGGTCAGCTGACGTCTATCTACATCTTGTGCACCAATCTGGTCGGCTTCGGTCTCGGGCCGGTGGTGGTCGGCGCGGTGACCGATCACGTGTTTGGCACGCCCGAGGCGGTCGGCCTTTCGATGGTCGTCGTCGCTGGCGGGGTGATACCCTTCGTGCTCGTGCTTCTCTTCATTCTCCGCCGGAAATTCGAAGCAGCCATGCGCCTCGCCGAACCTGCGCCCTTTTCCCCCAACGCCGAATAGGAACCAACCCCATGGATTTTGCCTGGAGAAGCTCTGACGACGCGTTCCGCCAGCGGTTACGCGACTTCCTCGAGGGTGCCCTGCCGGCGCGGTGGCATGCTGATTATGCCTTGAAAGGGCCGGGATCGCACAAGATGATGCAGTTCGCGAAAAGTTTCGTGCCCAAAATGGCCGATGCCGGCCTTTTGACGCGTCATTGGCCGAAAGCTTTCGGCGGTGAAGAGAGTTCTCCTTGGGAACATATCATTTTGTCCGAGGAACTCTATTCGTGCGGCGAACCGCGCAGCTCTGCCTATATGGCTACGAATTTTATCGGCCCCGCGATTATGCGTTTCGGTACGCCCGAACAGAAAGAGCATCATCTTGGCGCCATCGCCCGCGGCGATGTTTTCTGGTGTCAGGGCTTTTCAGAGCCCTCCGCTGGCTCCGACCTTGCGTCGCTCCGAACCATGGCAACCCCGGTAAATGGAGGCTATCTGATCAACGGGTCGAAGATTTGGACGTCATATGCCCATTCGGCTGATTATTGTTTTCTGCTCGCGCGTGTGGAAGGCGAAGCAGGTCACGCGGCGGGAATCACGGTCTTTATGCTCGACATGAAAACCGAAGGCATCCTCGTCCGACCAATTTCGTCGATTGCCGGTGAGGGCGACCTGCACGAGGTCTTTTTTACTGATGTCTTCGCGCCGCATAGCGCTCGGCTTGGCGAAGAGGGGCGTGGCTGGCAGATCGTACGCACTGCACTGCACGGCGAGCGTGTCGGAGCGGCGCGCTATGAGTTTGCCAACCGTGCGCTTGCAAGGGCAATCGAGGTCCTGCGCGAACGCGATATGCTCCGCGATCCGCTCATCGCGCGCCGCGTTCTCGACGCGCAGGCGACGGTCGAGGCGACGCGCCTGCTCGTGTACAAGGTTATCGACATGCGGGTAAAAGACGTGCCGCCAACCGCGGAGACTAGCATCGCGCGACATTTGATGATGCAGTCTGACCGCATCGTCGGTGCGCTCGTCCTCGACTATCTGCCCGATGCGGCAACTAGAGATGGTGATCCATTCCTTTTCATGATGATTGAGCATTCGCGTACAGCCGGCATTGCGGCGGGCGCCTCGGAGATCCAGTTAAACCTCATCTCGCGAGACATGCTCAACCTGCCCCGGGAGAAATAAGTTGGATTTTGATCTCAACAGCGACCAGGCTGCGCTGATGGATGCCGTCGGCCAGCTGGTTAAGGCGTTCGACGACCCCTCAGTGGCGCTCAACGCCTTTTACGCAGGCGACGCGCGACTTGACCGCGAACTTATTGCCTCGGGTTTTCTGTCAGTCGCGCTCGAACCCGATTACGGCCCGCTCTGTGCCGCACTTGTAGTCGAGGAACTGGCGCGCCTCCCCGTAGCCGTAGAATGCATGGCGGCAGCGCTGCCTGCTCCGATGGCGCTGGGCAAAAGGATCGAGGGACCCGTCGCCATCGTCGATGATGCTCGCCGACCTGCGCGTTTTCTGCATGGCGCGGCTCACGCCTTTGTTCGCCAGGGTCGCGATTGGTTGCTATTTGATATCGCCGATCGCGAAACCTTGCCCGTCGACAGCTTCCTTGCCTTTCCAATGGCGAAATTTGTCGATCCGGCATCGCTGGCAGATGGGCAGAGGCTCTCCGCTGCCCAAGCAGCAGAATTCAACCGCTGGCGCCAGATCGGATTGTGTGCCGAAGCCTCTGGAGCCATGCAGGCGGCGATCGATTTTACAGTCGGTTATGTCACCGAGCGGCGTCAGTTCGGGCGGCCGCTGGGCGCTTTTCAGGCAATCCAGCACCGACTATCCGAACGAACGGTGCAAGCACATGGATCGCGCTGGCTGATGCGGCATGCGGCGTGGAACCGGACTTCGCGCGACGCAGCGATTGCAGCTTCCTTCACACTTCGCGCCATCCCCGATGTTGTCCATGATTGCCACCAGTTCAACGGCGCACTCGGCGTAACAACCGAACATCCGCTTCACCTGTGGACCTATCGCCTTGTGCGCCTGCAGGGCGAGTTGACGGCCGCGCTCGCCGATGCCGGCGGCCCCGAACAGCTTTGGTCGGAAGAGCAAGCGGCATGACCGGGGACGACAAATTCGACGGTCATGCCCGGATCGACGTCGAGGACAGGATCATCACCGTCACGATGACGCGGCCGGACAAGCTCAACGCAATCAGCCCGGCGATTACCGCCGCCTTCTGGGAGGCGACGCGGCGACTTGCCGATGATGACAGTCTGGGCTGCATGATCATCGCCGCTACCGGCCGCTACTTCACCGCGGGTATCGATCTCAAGGCGAGCGCGAAGCAGCGAACGGACGAGAGTGACGCCATGAGTAGCCGGCCGGGCTGGCAATATCGCCGGGCCTATCGCGAGCATCACCTGCTTTACGACGAATTCGAAAATCTCGAGAAACCGATTGTTCTTGCGGCACAGGGGACCTGCTTGGGGGCAGGCCTGGAGATGGCGATGTCGTGCGATTTCCGCTTCTGCACGCCCACCGCCGAATGGGCGGTGCCCGAGATCCGGCTGGGGGTGTTACCCGGCAGCGGCGGGGCGAGCCGCCTTGCAAGGATTGTCGGTCCGGCATGGGCGAAGTATCTCGCGATGGCTGGCCGTCAGATTGACGCCGAAAAAGCGCTGCGGATCGGCCTGATTCATGATATTTTTCCAGCGGAAACCTTTGCGGAAGACGTCCGCACCTTCTGTTTGGATCTTTGCGAACTACCGGCGGAAGCTGTCGGGATGACCAAGACCGCGATCGACATCGCAGCCGATATCGCCGACCGATCGATTCAACGCCAAGTCGACAGACTTGTGAACACGATTCTGGTCCATTCGGACGAGCACAAAGAGGCCTTGAACCGTTATCGCTAGTTAGGGATCGAGCGTGGGCATTTGCGAAGAGGATTGTTGACTGTTGGTGTTCCGCCAGGTTCCAACTGATTTACGGAGCGCTGGCGTCTGAGAGTGCTCGCCAGACCCCGCCTTGGACCACGCGGGTCTAGAGTTTTTCGCTTTACTCACATCCGGTAGGCTGGTTGCGCCGGCTGAGTTTGCCAGCCGTATCGGGGGAATATTCCCGATCGCGCTCTGCGGTCGTACTGCGCTGTGCAGATTACACCGATCCACTCTAGCTTCGATAGCGCGATACCTGCAAAGCCGACCATCTCGCTCTCGACCACGCCCAGCGCGGTGCCCGCTTCGACGCCGGCGTCGACTGCGTCGCCCTCGACGTCGAAAACCCCCGCTGCAAGGAAATTGCCACACAAGACGACATGGCGCGTTCCCCTGAAACTTCGGACGCGATAGGCCCGCCTAGCGGGGGTGCCGGCCAAAAATCAGATAGAGAGGGCGCCGCGATGCGGTTGAGCACCTCGGCAGCAGTCAAATTATCAATTCGCCGCACTGGATGAACGCACTATCGAATTTCGCAATTTATCCCAAATAAGAGTTCTGCAGCTCACGAAAATTGGGCGCTGAAGGGCGGTAAATACGCGAGGAAATCCTATAAAATATAAGTTTTTCAATCATCTAGAAATTTTGTAATCAACCTGCCGCCCCAGACAGCCGGTGTTTATGATCACATTTCAGCAACTTACATCGAAATTATTTTCGATAACTGACAGTCGAATTGACAGTCGTGGACGTTCGCTTGAGCGCGATCCGGCATGTCGAGAAGAGCGGCGTCTCGATTGCTTTCACCGCGACCGAAAAACAGGGCGGCTCGGACATTCGCCGCAACATGACCAAGGCGAAGCCCGTGGGGCGGCCGGGGCCCGGCCGCGAATATATCCTGACCGGCCATAAATGGTTCTGCTCGGCGGCGGGGGCGGACATCATCTTCGTCATCGCCCAGACCGAGAAGGGACCCGGTTGTTTCCTCGTGCCGCGCCGGCTCCCCGACGGGACGCGCAACCCGATCTCGATCGAGCGGCTCAAGGACAAGCTTGGCAACAAGTCGAACGCCTAGACCGAGCTCGAATTCGAGAGCACGCACGGCTGGCTCGTGGGCGAGGAAGGGCGGGGCATTCCGGTCGTGATAGAATGCTCCACACCCGCTTCGACGTCTCGCTCGTGCCCGAGGGCATCATGCGCCTCGGCCTCGCCCATGCGACGCACCATGTCCGCAACCGATCGGCCTTCCAGAGGCGCCTCATCGACCAACCGCCGACGCGCAACGTGCTTTCCGATCTCACGCTTGAAAGCGAGGCGGCGACCGCGATGGTATTCCGCATCGCGCGCGCTTTCGATGCGTCGCGCGGCGATGAGGGTGAGCGGGTCTTCGGCCGGCTCGCGGTCGCGCTCTCCAAATACTGGCTGAACAGGTGGGTCGGACCCTTCATCCACGAGGCAATGGAAGTCCATGGCGGCGCCGGAAGCACCAAAACGGCGCGGACGGCCGCCCAAAAACGGAGGCGCCATGCCCCAAACAACCTGAAAACCCACCACCGCAAAAGTGGGGAATTTTACTTTGACATAAGTGGGGAATTTTGCAGTGTCATTGACACCAGCCGCCGTCGCCGATGCCTTTTGTGCAACCCGGCTAGGTGGCGCCGGGGGCGCGGCGTTCGGCACGCTGCCAGTGGGCGCCGACCAGGACCGCATTCTCGAACGGAGCTTTCAGGCCGACTGAGACGTGCTGCCGAAAACGGCCGTAGTGCATTTCTAGGCACCCCGCACGCTGCCACCAAGATCTGCTCACCTATCTATAAGCAATATCCAAATCTTTGCTCATACTTGAGAGTTGGTTCATTATTGATGCGCTCATATATATATGTTATATTTCTCCAGAAATGGACATATATATGAGCGACAGACAAGCCCAACTCGCCCGGAAAAGCCTCGATAAAAAACTGAACCCGCTCCGCGATGAACGGATCGTCACGCCGCCACGCGGCTGGACGAAAGCGATTCGGGAATCGCTCGGCATGACCACGCGCCAGCTCGCCGCGCGGATGAACGTGGCTCCCAGCCGTGTGAGCGCGATCGAGAAGGCTGAAACCACCGGTGCCATCACGATGAAGACCCTTCGGGATACCGCAGCCGCCCTCGACTGCCAGCTGGTCTATGCCTTCGTACCAACCAAGCCGCTCGACGAGCTTCTCCACGATCAGGCGGCCCGCAAGGTTCGCAACGAGCTGGCGCATCTCAATCATACGATGCGCCTCGAAAATCAGGCGGTGACGCCAGACGATCTCAACGATGAAGAGCGACGGCTGATCGGCGTATATCTGACGACGCTCAATCGTCGCTTGTGGGACATGGAATGAGCGATCCTCTTTTCGAAGGGGGTGACGACGCGAACACACCGCTCGAAGCGGAAGAACGCGAACAGCTCATTCCGTCCTATATCACGACCCGCGCCGAACTGAATGAAGCCGAACTCGCAAACATTGCCGACGCGGTTCGCTGGCTAGGCTCGCGCAAGCGCGACATTCTTGATCGAGACTTTCTGAACACGCTGCACAAGCGCATGTTCGGCGAAGTCTGGAAGTGGGCCGGCAGGAACCGAACGACACCGCGGAACATCGGGATCGATGCCTATCGCATCGCGGTCGAACTGCATCAGGTGATCGACGACGCCAAATATTGGGTCGAGCACGCCACGTTCCCGCCCGACGAAATCGCGGTGCGGTTCAGCCACCGCGTTGTGGCTATTCATCCCTATCCGAACGGCAACGGGCGTTTCTCGCGCCTGATAGCTGATTTGCTCGCTATTCAGCTCGGCCAACCACGCTTCACATGGGGCCGGGTCAATCTGGTCGATCCGTCCGCGACGCGAAAGGAGTATATTGCTGCGCTCAAATCCGCCGATGCCGGCCATTACGACCATATCATCACCTTTTCACGCGCCTAATCGCGCGCGCTCTGGTAACGACGCGCCCGCGGGAAATCGCCGCGGCCCCATGGGGACGCACGTTAGGCTCTGTGATATCCGACCAAGGCGGCTCCAAAGCTTTCAAGTGATCCCACATATCGCGCGACGGCTCAGCGAAACGCTCGGCCAGGATTCGAGACACAAATGCACGCCGGCTTTCCCGATCCACTTCGTTGATCCAACGCAGAGTAGAGTGTCCGTTACCTTGATTTTTACGCACAGAATTGGATCGCCTTCGAACGGCCATTCCCTGCGCTTCAATCCGACCGATTTCGTGTAGGTCGATCGAGAGAGCGTGATCAAGGCTCCCATTTCTCTTTGAAATATCCTATCAGTTCCAAGGCTGCGCGCCAATCTGGACATTCGTGATCACTTCACTTATATACCATCCGTTATGGAAATCGAAGCCGCCACCGTCGCGAAAGGCCGTCCGCGCGAGTTCTGCGTCGATGCGGCGCTGACGGCGGCGCTGCGCGTGTTCTGGTCGAAAGGCTATGAGGGCGCGTCGATGGCCGACCTTACCGAAGCGATGGGGATTACCAAACCCAGTCTTTACGCCGCGTTCGGCAACAAGGAGGCTTTGTTCAACAAGGCGCTCGACCTGTATGAGCGCGAAAAGACCGATTATATGCGCGCCGCGCTCGACGCGCCGACCGCACGCGGGGTGGCCGAGAGGCTGATGTACGGCGCGCTCGACATGTACAGCTGTCCCGAAAATCCCAACGGCTGCCTCGGGGTGATCAACTCGGTCGCCTGCGGCGCCGAGGCCGAATGCATTCGCCAGGCTGTGCTCGAGCGGGGTGCGACGGCGAAGTGCGCGATGCTCGAACGCTTTGCGCGCGCTACGGAAGAGGGCGACTTTCCGCCCGACACCGACGCCGAAGGCCTTGCGGCGTTCCTGATCGCGATGAACCAGGGCATGTCGGTGCAGGCTGGCGCTGGCGCGACGCGTGCCGAACTCGAACGGCTCGTCGAAACCAGCCTGAAGCTCTGGTCGGGGCGCTAGGAGAAAAATTTTACCAACCGGTACAGAATGGTCTTGACGCAGCGCATATAGAATTATATACCACTCAGTACATAAATAGTGGCTCTCCCCAGACCGGCCGCCGCACGGCAATGATCGTGCAGCGGCCGGAACCATCATCACCGACTATTTTTTCGGGAGCGGGTCCTGTCCCGGTCGGGCGTCCGTTGGCGTTCGTCCGCAAAACATAATGGGGAGCCGGCGCGCGCATTCGTCATGCGCGTGGCCGGAGGGGCGGTCGTCCTCTTCGCAGAGGGCCGTCCGGCAACGAGGATTTACGACATACCAACCCGGAGGCGTGCTTCCGGGGCTGCAAGCCCTGCGCCTCGTGCGCGGCGACCGATACGAACGAACAGAAGAGGGCACCTCATGACCGTCCACACTCCAATCGAAAAGCTCGATCCCGCCGACGCGAGGGTCCGCCGCGAACTCAAAACATTGCTCCACCCCGCGCGTCGCCGCCGCGCTGCATGGATCGGCGCGTTCCTTGCGCTCGTGGTCGGCGCCTGGTGGTTGCTCCGCGATGGTGCGCCGCCGGCTGCCGCAGCCCCTGCGCCCGTGCTTACCGTCGCCGCGCCGATCGCGCGCGACGTGACGTTGTGGGACGAATATATTGGCCGCTTCGAAGCGTCGAAGTCGGTCGAGGTGCGACCGCGCGTGTCTGGCGTGATCACCGCCATTCACTTTACCGACGGCCAGATCGTCCGCCAGGGCCAGCCACTGTTCACCATCGACCCGCGCCCGTATCGCGCTGCACTGGCCGAAGCGCGCGCTGCGGCCGCCCGCGCGCGCAGCGACCTGGCGCTCGCCCGGCTCGAACTCGACCGCGCCGGCCACCTTGTCGAAGTCGAAGCGGTGTCGCAGAGCGAGATCGATCGTCTCCGCGCCCGCGTCAACGCTGCCAATGCGGCGCTCGCCGGTGCCGACGCCCGCATTGCGGCACGCGCGCTCGATGTCGAATTCACCCTCGTCCGTGCGCCGCTGAGCGGCCGCATTTCGGACCGCCAGATCGACGCGGGCAACCTCGTGTCGGCGGGCGACGCCGCCGGCACGCTGCTGACCACGATCAACGCCCTCGACCCCGTCCATTTCAACTTTCAGGGATCCGAGGCGCTGTTCCTCAAGACCAAGCGCGCAGGCGACGAGAAGGGGGCGGCGGTCGAAGTCCGCCTACAGGACGAAAACGATTACCGCTGGAAGGGGCAGCTCGACTTTACCGACAATGGCCTCGACCCGCGCTCGGGCACGATCCGCGCCCGCGCCAGCTTCCGCAACCCTGAGATGTTCCTCACCCCTGGCATGTTCGGCAACATGCGCCTGTCGACGGGCCAGACCGCACGCGCGCTGCTCGTTCCCGCGGCTGCCGTGCAGACCGACCAAGCGCGGAAGATCGTCTATGTCGTGGGCGGGGACGGGATCGTCTCGGCGAAGCCGGTCGAGCTTGGCCCTGAAGTCGACGGCCTGCGCGTCATCCGCTCGGGCCTGACCCCAACCGACCGCGTCGTGATCAACGGCTACCAGTTCGCGCGGCCCGGCACCAAGGCGGTGACCAAGGCCGGCAAGGTCGCCGCTGTGGCACCCCCCAAGGGTGCGGCCGTCGCGGTCGAGCCGGTGTCGGCGCAAGCGACTTTTGCCAGATAAGTAAATTCGTCATCCCGGCGAAGGCCGGGATCGCTGCGGTTCATCCATCCCCAACGTCGAGATCCCGGCCTTCGCTAGGATGACGCGAGGGTTCGAGGTGCCGACTCCGTTTCGATTTCCAGACAGGGGCTTTCCCATGCGCCTATCCCGCTTTTTCATCGACCGGCCGATCTTTGCCGCGGTGCTCGCCATCATAATTACCATCGTCGGCGCGGTCGCGTATATCGGCCTGCCGGTCTCGCAATATCCCGACATCGTCCCGCCGACGGTGACCGTCACCGCGACCTATCCGGGCGCGTCGGCCGAGACCGTCGCCGAAACGGTCGCGGCGCCGATCGAACAGGAAATCAACGGCGTCGATAATATGCTGTATATGAGCAGCCAGTCGACCGGCGACGGCGTTGTGACAATCACCGCGACCTTCAAGATCGGCACCGACCTCGATGCCGCGCAGGTGCTGGTGCAGAACCGCGTCGCGATCGCGACCCCGCGCCTGCCCGAAACGGTGCAGCGGCTGGGCGTCGTGACGCGCAAGACGTCGCCCGACTTCCTGTTGATCGTCAACCTGGTGTCACCCGACAAGTCGCTCGATCGCGCCTATATCTCCAATTATGCGCTGACGCAGCTCCGCGATCGCCTCAGCCGGATCGACGGCGTCGGCGACGTACGCCTGTTCGGGAGCCGCGACTATGCGATGCGGGTGTGGATCGACCCCGGCCGCGCGGCCGCGCTCGACCTGACAGCGGGTGAGATCGTCGCGGCGCTGCGGCGCGAGAATGTGCAGGTTGCGGCAGGTACGCTCGGCCAGCCGCCGCATGCCAATGGCAGCAGTTTCCAGCTCAGCGTCGAAACGCAAGGCCGCCTGACCGATCCCAACGACTTCGCCAATATTGTCATCCGTAGCGATGCCGACGGGCGCCAGGTCCGCGTCTCGGACGTCGCGCGCGTCGAGCTTGGCGCATCGGACTATAATTCGAACACCTATTTGTCGGGCGACCCGACGGTCATCCTCGCGACATTCCAGCGCCCGGGCTCGAACGCGCTCGCCGCAGCGCAGGAGGTCGAGGCCGAAATGGCGGCGGCATCGAAAAGCTTCCCCAAGGGGCTCGAATATCGGGTCATCTATAACCCCACCGAATTCATCGCCCAGTCGATCGACGCAGTGATGGAAACGCTGATCGAGGCGGTGTTCCTCGTCGTTGTCGTGATCCTTGTCTTCCTGCAGAAATGGCGCGCTGCGATCATCCCGGTGCTCGCTATTCCCGTGTCGCTGATCGGGACTTTCGTGGTGCTTGCGGCCTTCGGTTACAGTCTCAACAATTTGTCGCTGTTCGGGCTGGTACTCGCGATCGGTATTGTCGTCGACGACGCGATCGTCGTTGTCGAAAATGTCGAACGCAATCTCGAAAAGGGGATGAGCGCGCTCGAAGCCGCGCGGACCTCGATGGACGAAGTGTCGGGCGCGCTCGTCGCGATCGTCCTCGTGCTCTGCGCGGTGTTCGTGCCGACCCTGTTCCTCACCGGCCTGTCAGGTGCCTTTTATCAGCAGTTCGCGGTCACGATCTCGACCGCGACGATCATCTCGCTCGTCCTGTCGCTCACGCTGTCGCCTGCGCTTGCGGCGATCCTGCTCAAGCCGCACGCCCCGAGCCAGGATGAGGGCTGGTTGATGCAGCGCCTGCACCGCGCTGGCGACAGCTTCAATCGCAACTTTGAGAAAATGAGCGATGGCTATGCGCGCCTGACCGACAGGTTGGTGCGTGCGCCCAAGAAGATGATGATCACCTATGCAGCGCTGATCGCCGCGACCGCGGGCCTGTTCTGGGCGACGCCGACCGGCTTCATCCCCGCGCAGGATCAGGGCTATTTCCTCGTCGTCGCCAAGCTGCCTTCAGGCGCCTCGGTCGAACGCACCGACGCGGTGCTGAAGAAGGTCGCTGGCCGCGTGTTGCCGATCAAGGGCGTGCTCGGATCGGTGATGCTCGCGGGCTTCGACGGCCCGTCGCAGACGCTCGCGCCGAACTCGGCCGCCGCCTATTTCCCGCTCAAGTCATTCGAGGAGCGCGGGAAGCTCGGCGTCGATTTCGAGGACATCATGAATCAGGCGCGTGCGAACACCGCCGATATCACCGAGGCGCAGATCGTCATCATCCCGCCGCCGCTGATCCAGGGGATCGGTTCGGCGGGTGGTTACCGGATGATCGTGCAAGATCGCGGCGGAAACGGCTATGCCGCGCTCGCGAACGAGACGAACAATCTGATCGGCAAGGCGAACCAGACCCCGGGTCTGGCGAACGTCTTCACCTTCTTCGATCCGTCGAACCCGCGCGTGTTTGCCGATATCGACCGGGCGAAGGCGAATATGCTCGGCGTGCCGCCCGAGCGCGTGTTCGAAGCGTTGCAGGTCTATCTCGGCTCGGCGTTCGTCAACGACTTCAACCTGCTCGGTCGCACCTATCGCGTCACCGCTCAGGCCGATGCACCCTATCGCCAGAGCGTCGCCGATATCGCGAACCTTCAGACGCGGTCGAACACGGGAGCGATGGTGCCGGTCGGCTCGGTCGCCAATTTCGAGGACCGCACCGGGCCGTACCGCGTCACGCGTTACAATTTGTTCCCGGCGGTCGAGATCGACGGCGACACGGCTCCGGGCGCATCCTCGGGCGCGGCGCTGACGACGATGGAAAAGCTTGCTTCGGAATCGTTGCCTGCGGGTTACGGCACCGAATGGACGGGCATCGCCTTCCAGCAAAAGGCGGCGGCGAACACCGCGGGTATCGTCTTTGCGCTCGCGGTGGTTTTCGTCTTCCTCGTGCTCGCCGCTCAATATGAAAGCCTGATGCTGCCATTGGCGATCATCTTCATCGTCCCGATGTGTCTGCTCGCGGCGATGGTCGGTGTGAATTTGCGCGGCATGGACAATAATGTGCTGACGCAGATCGGGCTCGTCGTGCTCATCGCGCTGGCGGCGAAGAATGCGATTCTGATCGTCGAATTTGCCAAGCAAGCCGAGGAACTGGATGGTTTGTCGCCGGTCGAGGCGGCGGTGCGTGCCGCGCGCGACCGTCTGCGTCCGATCCTGATGACCAGCTTCGCCTTCATCCTCGGCGCGGTGCCGCTGTTGATCGCAAGCGGGGCAGGGGCGGAGCTTCGCCAGGCGCTCGGCACCGCCGTCTTCTTCGGCATGCTCGGCGTGACGGCGTTCGGCCTTATCTTCACCCCGACCTTCTACGTCGTCGCACGCTCGCTCAGCCTTTGGTCGGCCGAACGGCGCGCGCGGCGCGGGCCGGACGACCATGGGACGGCGCTGCCGGTTCCGGCGGAATAGGGAACAAGATCATGATCCTTCGTAATATCCTCACTGCTGTGTCGGCCCTGGCGCTCGCCGCCTGCGCGGTCGGTCCCAACTATGCCGAGCCCAAATCGGCGTCGGCGTCTGTCGCTACCGGGCCGTTCATCTCGGCGAACAGCCCCGCGGTGTCGCTCGCGCCGGTCGCGGGTGACTGGTGGCGGCTCTATGATGATCCCGTCCTCGACGGGCTCGTCGCCGATGCGCTTGCCAGCAACACCGATGTCCGGGTCGCGGTGGCGAATATCGCCCGCGCCCGCGCCTCGCTGCGCGGCGCGCGTGCCGACCGCTCGCCCCAAGGGCAGATCGGCGCCGGCACCAATTATGGCCGCAGCCCCGAAGGCCAGCGCCTCCCGAACGCTGATCGCGAGGACTGGGCAGTCGATGTCGGGCTGAATGTCTCGTATGAAGTCGATCTGTTCGGCCGCGTCAGCCGCTCGGTCGAGGCCGCGCGCGGCGATACCGCAGCGGCTGAAGCCAATGCCGATGCGGTGCGGGTGATCGTCGCCGCCGACACGACGCAGGCCTATGCCGACGCCGCGTCGGGCGCCGCCCGGCTCGACGTTGCACGGCGCATAGTCGACCTGCTCGACCAGCAGGTCAAACTGACGCAGCGCCGCAAGGAGGTCGGGATGGCGACGGGGCTCGACCTCGCGCGCATCACGACGCTGCGCGACCAGCGGTCCGCCGATATTCCTTCCATCGAAGCTGAACGGCAGGCGGCCCTGTTCCGCCTCGCGACTCTGACCGGTCGCGCCCCCGCCGCGCTCCCTCCGATCGCGGCGGATCGTAACATCAGCCTCGAGATCACCGACCCGATCCCAGTCGGTGATGGGGCGGCGCTCCTGAAGCGCCGTCCCGACATTCGCGCCGCCGAGCGCCGTCTCGCCGCTGACACCGCGCGCATCGGTGTTGCGACGGCAGACCTCTATCCGCGGATCACGCTCGGCGGGTCGGCGGGTTCGACAGGATCGGGCTTCGGCGATGTGTTCGGCGGCGGTCCGATCCGCTGGCTGCTCGGGCCGTTGCTCAACTGGGCCTTCCCGAACCAGGAACCCGCGCGGGTGCGGATCGCGGCGGCCGAGGCCGATACGCAGGCATCGCTGGCCGAATTCGACGGAACCGTGCTGCGTGCGCTCGAGGAAACCGAAACCGCGCTGTCGTCCTATGCGCGCGCGCTCGAACAGCGGCAGGCGCTGCGCGCGGCGCGCAATCAGGCCGAACGCGCGGCGCGGATCGTGCGGGCGAAGCGGCAGGAAGGCGCATCGGATTTGCTCGAATGGCTCGATGCCGAACGAACCTTTGCCGAGACCGAGGCGGTGCTCGCTGCGCAGGACGGGCAGATTTCGCGTAAACAGATCGCCTTGTTTCGCGCACTAGCGGGGGGTTGGTCGACCTAGTACATAGGCAGGATTGCAGCCAATTCGTTCATGCCCGCCAACGGGCCGTTTTTTATCGGCGATACTTCCGACCGCGCCATATGGTCACATTTGGTCGTCGTGCCGGAACATCGTTACGCCAAGCGTATGAACGTAACGCCGCGATCGACGATCTCCAACTGGAAGTCGAAGCATGGCGGGCTGGAGGTAGCCGGAAGGGTGGTAACAATCTCCGAGCCATGTGCGGATCCGCGTCCGGAAAGTAGGCTTGATGCGCGCCGATGCAGTCCCATCTCCTGTTCCCGGGCGAACCGCCGATGCTCCGGCAATGGGTTTCCTGCCTATTTCGTCTCGATGTGGCCTTCCGGTGAGGGATCGGCTGCGATCGCTGCGGCCGCGTCGAAAAACGCTGGATCGCCGGGATAGAGCACACTGCGCAGAAAGGCGGTTGAAAGACGCTGGATCGCAGCGACACGCTGTGGCCGTTCGTCCGTCGTCTCGCGCGCCTCATAGCCGGGGATGCCGCCGAGTGCATGCTCGCCGCCAAATGCCGTGAACAACGTCTTGGGCGAAGGGCTCAAATCATAGGCATCGCGCCACCATTCGGCGCCGCGGGTGGAGAGCCCGCCCATGTCGTGGTCGCCGACGACAATCAGGGCCGGCGCCGTCATCGCCGAAAAATCGGGGTAGAGGAAGGGGAAGGTGCGCGCGGCCTGTTCGGTCAGGTCTTGGCCACTGCCCGGCGCTGCAAACAGGACGCCAGCCTTGATGCGACCATCCTTCCGGTCGACCACCGACCCGTCGTCAGGATCGGGGTGGGTTGCGCCGAGGAAGGTGCCCGCAGTCTGGGCGCCCCATGAATGGCCTGCGACCGCGATGCGGGAGCGATCGAGGCGCCCCCGGATTATTGGCGCCGCACTCTCGAGATAATCGAGGCCGCCGAGAATAGCCGCAAGGTCTTCCTCGCGGTAGCGCCAGAATTGTGGTCGGCGAGGATCGTCCGGGGCCAGGCCGAGCATCCGCGAATCCAGATGTGTCGGCTGGATGACGACAAAGCCATGCGCCGCCCAATAGTCGGCGAGAGGTCCATAGGCGTGCAGCGACTGACCGTTGCCGTGCGAGAATATGATGACGGGTAGAGCGTCGCCGCAAACCGGTGCGGACACCCGAACGCTCAGGTCGATGCCTCGCGCGGGGAAGGGAAAGGTGAGAGGAGCCATGGAGATAATGGCAGGCACACTGGCAACGGCTACCGGGGCTTCTATGAGCCGAGTGGTCATACTATCATCCTTCAACCTAGCAAGTGGATCGATGATCCGTTATGATGGATATACGGATCATCGATCCGTTTATCAAGGAGGGCGCGAAAATGGTGGCGGCCACATCCCGGAACGGCGCTGCGGGCGGGCGATCGGAAGCCGACGCGGCCGTGGCGCCCGGACCGCGCCTGCGCGCCGATGCGCGCCGGAACGAGGGGGCAATTCTCGAGGCAGCAAAGATCGTGTTCGCCCGCTCGGGCGTCGATGCGCCAATCCGGGAGATTGCGGCCGAGGCGGGGGTGGGGCTGGCAACGCTTTACCGTCGTTTTGCAACCCGCGCCGATCTTGTGGCAGCGGTGTTCCGACGCGAGGTCGATGCCTGTGCCGCCGCGGCCGCGCCGCTTGCCTCCGAACGCGAGCCCGCCGACGCACTGGCGGCTTGGCTGATGCACTACACGCGCTTTCTGGCCACAAAGCGGGGGCTGGCCGCGGCGCTGCATTCCGGCGATCCGGCATTCGCCAGCTTGCCTGTCTATTTCCGAAGCCGGTTTGAACCCGCCTTGTCGATGCTCATGACGGCCGCCGCCGAGGCGGGTGAAGTCCGCGGCGATGTCGCGCCCTATGATCTGCTGCGCGCGATCGGAAATCTCGCGGTGGCGCCGGAGAAGGGTGGGGCCGCGCACACCGAGAAAATGGTGATGCTGCTGATCGATGGCCTGCGCTATGGCCGCGCGAGGGCGAAATAGAGCCGGCTGAGGTTACGAAGGCGGAGAGGCACATGCCGAATTCAGTGCTGGCGGCCGTGCGCTGCCGGGTTTCCGCTTCAGGGTTTAGCGAACCCGCGATAGCGGTCGTCTAGCCGTAGAGAGAATGGCCCGAAGTGGACATAATTATCGGTCCGTCCTCGGAAAACGCCACGCCGCCAAGCAGATATTTGGCGGTTAGGCGACGAGCGCAAGCATCGGCATCTCGTCCCGTCGAAGGGTAAGCACCTCGAACCCGTCTCGCGTGACAGCCACCGTATGCTCAAATTGGGCCGACAGCTTCCTGTCATTGGTTACGACCGTCCAACCATCGGCTTGGGTCGATACACCCCGGGTGCCTTGGTTGATCATCGGTTCGATCGTGAAGACCATGCCCTCGCGCAGCTTCATGCCGGTTCCTCGCCGCCCATAGTTGAGAACCTGGGGATCCTCATGCATTTCGCGGCCGATGCCGTGCCCGCAATAGTCGCGGACAACCGAGTAGCCGTTCTTCTTCGCATGGCGCTCGATCGCGAAGCCGATGTCCCCCAAATGCGCGCCGGGCCGTACCTGCCCGATTCCCTTCCACATGGCCTCCTGCGCGATCTTTACGAGCCGCTTCGTCGCGGGCGGCACATTTCCGACAAGATAGGTCTTGCTTGAATCGGCGATGAAGCCGTTCTTTTCGAGCGTGATATCGAGGTTGATGATGTCGCCGTCGCGAATGATCTCGCCCGGATCGGGGACGCCGTGGCACACCACATGGTTCATCGAGCAGTTCAGCACAAATTTGAAGCCATATTGCCCTTTGCTTGCCGGACGCGCTGCGAGGTCAAACGTGATAAAGCGCTCGACGAGATCATTGACTTCCAACGTGGACATGCCGGCCAGATCTTGGCCGTCGAGCATCTCGAAAACACACGCCAGCAGCTTTCCCGATATGCGCATGAGCGCCACCTCGTCAGCAGTTTTTACCATATCAGGCGGCCAACCGCTGTTCGACGCACACATCGGCGGCCGCAAACTGCATCGACACGATGTCGTTGAAGGACATGGTGGGATTGGTCTCGGCGAGCATGCCGATCTTCATCCAAAACTCGGCCTGCGCGTTAATGGACCGGCACATAACGGTACTCGCACGCCGTGCTTCCTCATGCAGTTCGTCGTCGATCTTCACGATGCCCATGACTGTCCTTCAATCCAATTCAGCATACGATCTATGTATGGATCATATACGCGAAGGTCAATCCGGCGTAATGACGAATCTCGTTAAGCCCGAACGCTTGGATCGGCGGAAAGCCGACCCGGCGGTTATCACCCGGGATCGGTCTTTGAGCGGCGGTCACGCACTCTTGAAAGCTGCCGCTGGCGTAGCGAAAACCAGGGCAAATCGGCGGCCCTTTCACATCACAAGAGGCGACCGATCGCTATGCCCAAAGACTGATCACTGCTCGCGCGGCTTATCATTGGCAGCGTCACGACCAAGCATTTGGCCGCTCGCTTTCAGATTTGAAGCCTTTTGGCGGGTTGGCAGAAAGACAAACCAGCCGACCTGCCTCAACCGATGACGTCTCTAATCACCCGCATCCAGTTGCCGCCGATAATCTTTACGATATCAGTGTCCTTATACCCGCGCTTCATCAGCCCCGCTGTTGCATATTTCCATTTGTGGGCGTCGTTCATTCCCTCGGTACCAAAGGGATAGCGGAAGCGATAGCTCTCCTTAAAATGTGGCTCGCCATACGCCTTGAGGAACTCTTCCTTGAGCTTGGGGTCGGTCGGCCAGCCGCGGATCAGCGTATCGGTGCCGAAGCCGACATGATCCACGCCGACGAGCCTAACGACGTGGTCAACGTGATTGAGCCAGTCTTCCATCGTCACGGGGAAATCGCGCTTCACCATCGTGTTGACCGTTGTTAGGCCCATCACACCGCCCCTCTTGGCCAGCGCCCGGATAATCTCATCGGACTTGTTGCGTGGATGCTCATTCAATGCGGCGCAGTTTGCGTGAGAGATGATTGGCGTGCGCTTGGAAAAGGTAATCGCGTCCATCGTGGTCTGAGATCCCGAGTGCGAGGAATCGACCAGGATGCCGACTTCGTTCATCCGGTGAACAGCGGCGATGCCGAAGTCGCTGAGACCGGCGTTGGTCCGTTCGGTTGCGCCGTCGCCGAGCAGGTTGCGCTCGTTATATGTCACCTGCATCGCGCGGATGCCGAGGCTGTGGAACATGTCGATATTGTCCAGCTCGCCTTCGATGGGGCAATTCTGGAAATTGAGCATGACTGCTGTTTTTCCTTCTTGCTTTGCCCGCACTATGTCCGCCGCAGACCTCGCCGGCGCAAGCAGCGTGCTGTTCTCATTGATGAATTTGTTACACTTAATGCAGTCCTCGACTGCACTGTCGAGGCTGAAGCCATTGCTCATATAGGTACCGCGCGGGTTTTCCGGTCGGCGTACACCCAGGGTGGTGCTCATGACTGTCAAGCCAGCCTGCTTGATCTGCTCAAGGCCGCTGGCATCCCTATACTCGTCGCACAGCATGTCGATAACGAGCGATTCTTTATATAGCGCTTCAGCGTTCTTGAGGAGCGCGGGAACGTCATTCGCTTTTCCCAACGCGGGTAGCGCCCAAGCCAAGAGTGCAGTCGCGCTGCCGCCCCCAATGATCTCTCGTCTGTTGAGCATTACTCTTGTCCTTTCCTTCTAGAAACCAGGCCCAGCGCCCCGCAGATCGCGCGTCAGCGTCTGCTTGGGGTCACCGACAGGATGTTGTCGTTCGTGTTGCGGTTGACGAATGTCGGATACGGATCGACCCCGGCATAAAACGGCTTGCGCTTCGTGATGATGCGGACGTCCTGTTCGCCCCGATCGATGGCCACGCGCTGCATCGAGAGTATTCGCGCACGAGCAAAGCAGGCATCACCAAGATTAGCGGAGAACACTTCGACATCCAGTTGCTCGTTTAACGTTGCCAAGCGTTCGTTGTCCTTGTCGTCGGCATAGGAATCGCACACTGCCTCTCTGCTGAGGACTTGTGTCGGAAAAATGGATATCGGCGCAAATCACTAAGATTGGGGCTCGACGCCAGATAATCTAACGCTGGGTTCTTAGCTGCTTAATGAGCCGATAACCGCGCACTGCCGATCGCCCGACAGGTGGAAACGGCGTGTATGCGAGACAATTGGCTGTCGATCCGCATCTTAAGGGCCTATGACGATATCGTCGGCCACTGCTGCTACGCTTGGAATAAGCTCGCCGAACAGCCTTGGCGCATCATGTCTCTTGGGCTACGCCAATGGGCGCGTGGGTTCTGATCAATGCGCCCTGCTATTACCCACCAATTCGCCAATCGCAGTTGTGCTGTCACCCCGGCTCAAGTGCGAAATCCAGTGCGGCGCGAATGGCAGTCACTTGTGCCAGGATGCATTCTTCTGACGTGGTACGAGAGCTGTCGGGATAGACTTCGGTGGTGGTCGTGTATCGCGCGCCAGTGACAGAGGTGCATAGCGCGAGCGTTCGCAGGGGATATTCGATGACGCCATGGGCTACCACAGTCGATCCGATAATCTCGCCCTTCGCGTCTGCTGCGGCGATATGGGTCACCCCTTCGACCGCAGCGATGATGGCTGACTGCAGCTTGGGCTGCGGATTTTCGCTGTCATCGACGACATAGAACCCATCCGGAATGATTTCGAGCTCATAGTCTTTGCCGTCGCGCGCTGCTCGGGCGGGACCGAATTCTTCCGCATCGCTGTCTGTTGTCTCATGGAGATCGACGTGGATAAGGAATGACCCTGGCACGGCCCGGACGAGTTCAATCAGCGCAGTGGCTTCCCTCGCTGGTCCATCTGGACGAAAGTTCCGGTTCGGATCGATGGCGTCGTAGTTCCAGCGATTGATGCGCTCATACCCCCAGGGGCTGACGCAAGGTACCACGAGCAAATTGAGCTTGCCAGCGTAGTCCGGCGCGTATTTCTCCAGGAAGGAGAGGGCGCCCAGGACACCGCTGGTTTCATACCCATGCACGCCGCCCGTAACCAGCGCGGTGGGCAGCGCGGCATCGAAATGTCGATCGCGCAGGGCGAACAAGGTGTAGCGCTCTCCTGCATAATCCAGTTCGCCATAAGCGACCTTCTCATAGCGATCGGTTAGCGCGTCGATACGCGGCACGACGTCCCGGTCATAGCGGCGCTCGCGCGACTGTCGGGCTCTCCACTGTTCGACCTCGCGCTCGCTCCAACGCTGGCCGGGTGTGCCGACGGGATAAAAATATGAACCATTCATTGCAATCTCATCATCATTTTGGTGCCGGAAGATACTTCTGTCTGGGCGTACGGCCAGAGGGACGCTGACCATCAAAGCATTACCCGGCGAAAATCTTTTTCCGTGTATAGGGAGATGCGATTGTCGATCATGTCAAGTACCGGGACAAGTAACCAAAAGATTCCACGCGAATTTTCTTGCGGCTGAATAGATTGCCTCAGCCTTAGCATCAGCAATTGTCGCATTGCCTTCGATGTCCAACTGACCGAGGCCTGCCCCGCAGACACAAACATGGGGCGAAGATGGATATTCTTGACAACGGTCGGCTCGATCGACGCGAAATGCTACGTGGATCCGCTATAGTGGGGGCCAGTGCCGCCCTGATGCAGCCTCTGCCCCTGCTGGCGAAGACCGGACGCCTTAGCGATGTACGCAAGGCAGCGGAGGCTGGTAAGGAGGCATCGATCAAGCGGCTGCGTGAATGGATCGCGCTGCCCTCGATCGCGGCAGAAAACCGTAACATGCCTGAGGGCGCGGCCTTTTTTGCCGAACTGGCCCGCGATGCGGGATTTGCCGATGCAGAGGTCGTGCCGACCCGCGGCCATCCCGGCGTGTTCGGGACGATCGACGTCGGGGCGCCGCGCACCTACGGCCTCTATTTCATGTACGACGTCAAGCAGTTCGACCCCGTCGAATGGTCTTCCCCCCCGCTCGAGGGCAGGCTGGTTGAGCGCAAAGGGTTGGGAACCGCGATGGTCGGTCGCGGAGCGGGCAATCACAAGGGTCCCGAAGCAACCTTTCTTGCCGCGCTCCATGCGATTCGCGCTGCGGGTCGCAAGCTGCCCGTGAACCTCGTCCTGGTATGCGAAGGCGAGGAGGAGATCGGCTCGCCCCACTTCCGCGAGTTGGTGACCACGCCCAAAGTTCTCGCCGCCTTGAAGAAATGTGAAGGCGTTTTCATGCCGACACCGCTGCAGGACCATGATGGCGCAGTGGCGATCGAACTTGGCGCGAAGGGCATCGTCGAGCTCGAACTGGTCGCGAGCGGCGAAAAATGGGGCCGCGGTCCCAAGAAGGACGTCCATTCGAGCCTCAAGGCGATGGTTGATTCGCCCGCCTGGCGACTGATCCAGGTGCTGCAAACGCTGGTGACGCCGGACGGCAACACGCCCGTGATCGACGGCTGGTTCGAAAATGTTCGTAAGCTCACCGAGCGCGAGAAGGCTATGATACGCAACTCGGTGACGTCCACCCGCGAAGCGGATCTGAAGGACGCCATCGGCGTCACGCATTGGATCGACGATCTTCGCTTTGACGAGGCGGCCATTCGACTTGCGGAGCAACCGACAGTAAACATTGAGGGGTTGGTTGCGGGGTATACGGGTCCCGGCGGCAAGACAATCTTGCCCGCGCGCGCGGTCGCAAAACTGGACCTTCGCCTGGTTCCCAACCAGACACGCGCTGAGGCCGAGAAGAAGCTGCGTGCGCATCTCGATCGGCGTGGATTTGCTGATGTCGAAATGAATGTTTCAGGTGGCTATGATCCCACCGAGACTGCCGAGGACAGTCGCTTGGTCCGCGCCCAAATCGCGACTTACGCAAAGCTGGGTGTCCAGGCCAACCTGAATGTTCGTCTTGCCGGTAGCTGGCCAGGCGGCGCGTTCACCCAGCCGCCGGTCTCTGTTCCCGTCAGTCGCTTCGGTCTCGGCACGGGCGCCAATGCACACGCGCCCGACGAATATTATGTGATCGATTCGATCAAGCCCAAGGTTGCCGGCCTGGTCGATGCGACAATGGGCTACGCCGAGTTTCTCTACACACTCGCGGCGATCAAATAGCAGGCGCTGGCAAAACACGCGATCAAGGAGAAAATCATGTCCAACGTTTCGCGTCGGCAGGTGCTTGCCGCAAGCTTGGCTACGGCGGCGGCGGGGCCGTTCATCAGCCGTCCGGTACGAGCGGAAAGTGCCGCCTATCCGCCGCGCACTTATCCGAAGCGCGTTGTCGATCTGGTCAACGAGGCCTTGGTGATCGACATGCTTCATCCGATCAAGACCGACATTGCGCCGGCGCCAATGACTGACAAGCTGGCCGAGGAATATCGCACGAGTGGGGTATCTGCGATACTTCAGGGGGTCGGCATCCGAGACCCTAATGCGCGCGATCAAGTGCTCTCCTACTACGCAGGATGGGGCCATTATGTGCAGGTCAACAGTCATGTCTTCACGGGCGTCGACAAAATGGCCGACATCCTCCGCGCCAAGCGCGACGGCAAGGTTGCGGTGATTTGGGGAATGCAGAATTCCGACCATTTTCAGAAAGTCGAAGATGTAGAATTTTTCTTCAAACTGGGGCAGCGCGTATCCCAGCTGACCTACAATTGGCAGAGCCGCATCGGATCAGGCTCCACCGAGCGGGTTGATGGTGGAATTAGCGATTTTGGCGTTTCGATCATCGAGGCGATGAACAAAGTCGGGATGTTGATTGACGTATCGCATAGCGGCGACAAGACGACGCTCGATGCCATAGCGCTGTCACCGAAACCGATCGCTATCACGCACAGCAACTGCCGCGCGCTGAATAACCACCCCCGGCTCAAGACCGACGAGGCGATCAAGGCGCTTGCGGCGAAGGGCGGGGTAATGGGTATCGCCGGGGTTCGCAATTTCGTGACGGCAGCCGAGCCGACCACGATTAAACATATGGTGGATCATATTGACCATGTGGTGAAGCTGGTCGGCATCGAGCATGTCGGGATCGGGAGCGACCTCGACAACCATGGCTATGACGACATGCCGCCGGAGCTGATGAAGTCGATGAAGGGAGCGCTGAGCGCAAGTTACGCGTGGCGCGACAAGCTCGATACCGACGGCTTCGATCACCCGCGCCGCATCTATGACCTTACCGAAGTTCTGCTGCGCCGTGGTTATTCTTCCGAGAACATCAAAGCGATCCTTGGCGGTAATTTCCAGCGGCTGCTGACCGCGACCTGGGGCAGTTGAAGCCCATGGCTCAGGGCGGGCGGCTGCCTACATGGGTTGCGCGGCTCGGGGAGGCCGCAGTCTTCCATCAGCGGCGATCCGTTTCTGTCGGCGCGCATTCGTAGCAGGGGTCTTCGCCGCTACACACTGACGGCGCGGTCCCGTCCATTTGTTCGGCAGTGTCAATCCGAGCGGCAGTACGCAAGTGCAAGTCGTGACATGCGGCGCGTGCTTCTAGAACGTGAGTTCGGGATGCCTGTAGAAGCAGATGAGCGGCGCTTCGGGAGGCGAGGTATAATCTGCCTCGATCGCCGGAACGATCCGACGGAGCCGCAGTGGACGGCGTAACACGGCTGGTGATCCGCAGGACCGTTGGAAGGCGCAAAATTTGACTTCTTCGAACGACGAAAATCCTGTGAGGCGCAACAATATGCGACGAAGTAATTAGGTCGTTAGCCTCAGGCAATCCGGGGCCATCCGTAGCATTTTGTCAGGCTGAACGCTTTTCTTTGCAATTCTACCTACTGAAATCTGAATTTGTTCGGACGATGTTAGCGAAAAATATCGTCGCGAAAGCAATAAGGGCGCGAAGAGGGAGAAAGGCTAACGCTCTGGCCGAAAATTATTAGTTTGCGATCACGGCGGGCTCAACCGAAATTGGATAGGACGAACCGGCACGGCATTGCCGTGCTGACCGGGCGAAACATCTCAGTATCGATGGGTGGAGTTGAACGAATGAAGCTGTCAGAGGAGCGTCTCGAGGAATTTCACGAAAATGGTTTCCTCGTCATCCCCGATCTCTTTTCCGCAGACGAAGTGGCGGAACTTCGGCGCGCGATGCAGCGAGCGTTCGAGCAGGACGATCCAGCAAATGTCCGCGAAAAGAAAAGCGGCGTGGTCCGCACCGCGATGGGGCTTCATCTGCGTGACGAGGTGTTCGCGCGCCTGATCCGCCATCCGCGCCTTGTTGAGCCCGCGAAGCAGCTTCGCGGCGAGGAGCTTTATGCCCAGCAAGTGAAGATCAACGTCAAGGCAGCGTTCGAGGGCGAGCAATGGCAATGGCATCAGGATTTTGCGACGCACCACCAGGATGACGGCGTTCCCGAACCGCTCGCGCTCAACCTGCACATTTTCCTTGACGACGTCACTGAATTCAACGGGCCACTCTATTTCTTCCGTGGTTCGCACAAGTTCGGCAGCGTCGCCACCTGGCATGATACGGTATCGACGAGCTTTGCGCTCTGGGTGGTCGAAGAGGAAAAGGTCAAGGAGATCGCCGAGACCTGCCCGCTCGTTGCGGCGACGGGCCGCGCGGGGACCGCGCTGATTTTCGGTGACTGCCTTGTCCATGGTTCGCCGCCGAACATGTCGCCGTGGAACCGCAGCATTTTCTCGCTGATCCTGAATCCGGTCGAGAACGCCTACACCAAGGACGACCGCAAGGACCATTTTCATCACCGCGACCTCACTCCGGTGCAGGCGCTTGCTGATGACTGCCTGCTCCAGCCCGCAAGCTGAACAGTCGCTGTCGATCCAAACTGATGTGAGTTGCCGCGTGCCGCGTGCCATTGCGCGCGGCGCAGGCTTATGGAGATATTTTATATGACGATGTTGGCGCGGCGATCATGGGTTGGCAACGAGAGTGAGGATTACGTGCAAAACGTCGCCTCGGCGATCTCCGATAGCTCCATCGATGCTATCGATCGGCGGCTGTTCGAGCTGGTCGAAGAAAACCGGCAGATCCACGATGTCGGTGCGATCAATTTGAATCCAGCCACAAATGTCATGAATCCGCGCGCCGAACAGCTTCTTGCCAGCGGGCTCGGTAGCCGGCCTTCGCTCGGCTATCCCGGTGCCAAATATGAAATGGGTCTCGAGGCGATCGAGCAGATCGAAACGCTGGCAGCCGAGGTCGCGGCCGAGGTTTTCGGCGCGCGTTTCGTCGAATTTCGTCTGGCATCGGGCGCGATGGCAAATCTCTATGCGTTTATGGCTACGTGTAAGCCGGGCGATGCCATTATCGCTCCGCCTGACACGATCGGCGGTCATGTCACGCATCATCGCGCCGGCGCTGCGGGCCTCTATGGTCTCGAAGTCCATACCGCGCCTGTCGATTTCGAAAATTTCTCGATCGATGTTGCAGCGCTCGCCGAGCTTGCCCAGCGGGTACGTCCCAAACTCATCACGATCGGCGGCAGCCTGAACTTGTGGCACCACCCGGTCCGCGAAATCCGTGCGATCGCGGATGAGGTCGGCGCCTATGTCCTTTTCGATGCCGCGCATCTTTGCGGAATGATCGCGGGCAAGGCGTGGCAGCAGCCGCTCGAAGAAGGGGCCCATCTGATGGGCTGCAGCACCTACAAGAGCCTTGGCGGTCCGCCCTCGGGGCTACTGATGACGAATGACGCGGCGCTGGCGGAGCGAATCGATGCGATCGCCTATCCCGGCCTGACCGCGAACTTTGACGTCGCCAAGACGGCTTCGTTGGCACTCGCGCTTCTGGACTGGAAAAAATATGGTGCGGACTATGCCGAAGAAATGGCAGCCACGGCATCCGCACTGGCGCACCAGTTGGAGGATCGGGGCGTTCCCGTCTTCAGAACCGGGCGCGGAATTACCGGATCACATCAGTTCGCGGTTCGCGCCGAAGCATATGGCGGCGGCCATAGCGCAGCGAAGCGCTTGCGGTTAGCAAACATTTTGACGTCGGGGATCGGCTTGCCGATCGACCCGCTGGCCGGCGACTTCAATGGCTTGCGGATGGGAACACCTGAAATTGTTCGTTGGGGAATGACGGTCGATGACATGCCCGACCTTGCGAGGCTTATTGTCGAAGCCCTGACGATCAATGACGCGAGTGCCGTGGCTGAAGAGGTTGCCGAATTCCGGAAGCGTTTCCAGACTCTGCACTTTATTCGCACCTAGCCGATAGTCTCACGGCCAAGAGCCACCCCCGCACCTGGTTCTCCCCTCGGTGCGGGGGCGGTGCTTATGCCGCCAGCGCCATCAGGCATCGGGCTGCCTCGCCTGTTCCAAAACCCATTCCACAAATGTTTCCGCCGCTGCCGACAAGGGCGTTGCCGACTTTGTGAGCAGATAGAACTGGTTTTTCGACGGCACTCGCCGGTCTGATAGCGTCTGGAGCTGCCCGGTCCGCAGGAGTCCGCCGATGAGCGCTGTGTGACCGATCATAAACCCCCGACCTTGCAGTGTGGCGTCTACCGTCATCGCATAGAGCGAGAAGGTCTGCGTCTTCAGTGCCGGCGGCGGCGTGAGGCCGGTGCGGGCGAGCCAGTCGGCAAAATCATGTTCCCAAAAGGGGTCCAGCATCAGCGACGCGCCGATCGGCAAGCCTTGATCGTCGCGTTCCAGCGTCTCGATCAGCTTGGGGCTCGCGACGGGCACTAGTTCGTCGAAGAAGAGTGCGTGATAGTCGCACCCTGGAAACGGGGGTTTGCCGTATCGAATTGCGATGTCGAAGTTAGAGGTCCGCAGATCGATAATCGTGGGATCGGCCCAGATTTCGACCGTCGTATTCGTCTCGAGCGCGTGAAATTCCTCCATTCGTGCACCCAGCCATAACTGCGCCAGCGACGGGAGAATTGTGACCCGCACCGACTTTGCACTGCCTGCCGACGTGATTTCACGCGTCGCCGTCACGAGTTGATCCAGCGCGGGGGAGACGCGCTGGGCGTATCTTTTACCCGCTTCGGTCAGTTTTACGCCCTGCGGGTAGCGTTGGAAAAGATCGATCTGAAGAAAGGCTTCGAGCGCCTTGATGCGCTGGCTCACGGCGCCGGGCGTCACATTCAGCCGTATCGCTGCCAACGCAAAGCTCTCGGTCGCGGCCGTTTCCGCGAAAACGCGAAGCCAGTCGAGATTCGGTGTTTCTCGCAGCATCAAAATATCTGCCGCTTAGATGCAGTAAAAGTCATTTGGTGCTTTCCCCGATTGGCCATTAGCTTGGGGAAATGGTCTACAGACGTGGCACGCCCTGTCGACATGGCCAATTCTGGTGGAAAGGCATAGAATATCTATGCGTTCGCGCAGCTGATTCCAGTCCGGCCCGATAGATAGAGGGAAGTAAAATGAAGACCCGCGCCGCCGTTGCGTTCGAAGCGAAGAAGCCGCTCGAAATCGTCGAACTCGACCTCGAAGGCCCGAAGGCGGGCGAGGTGCTGGTCGAGATCATGGCGACGGGGATCTGCCACACCGACGCGTACACGC
>NZ_JAIBES010000025.1 GCF_019459305.1 Sphingopyxis sp.
CCCAAACCCCCCCGGCACGGGGGTTAGGGCGCCCCACCGGCCCCCCGGCGGGGGCGCACCCCGGCTCCTTCCCGCGTGGTGGCCACCCCTCAACCGCCGCTTCGCGGCGGTCCCCCTCCCCGTTCCGGGGAGGAACAAAAAGCCATGCCCCCCACGCTGCCAATGCCGGATACACCGCCAGATACAGCGCCAGCAACACCACCGCGATCCACCCCAGCCAAGCCGGCATTGCCGCCTGATAGGTGAACGCCGTCGCGATCCAGTTCAGCCCGACGACAAAATGTCCGACCCCAAATGCCCAGCCGATCCCGAACGTCCGCCAGCCCTTGGGACTGCGCGCAACGAGCGCCATCCAGCCCGCGAGCGCGAGCAGCGTCAACGGCCACAGATTTAGCGGAGCAAATCCCGTTGCCGAAACGGCGCCCAATGCGAGGGCAATCAGCTTGGGCCAGCGGTCGGCGAAAGCGGCAATGCGGGGGGATAGCGCGGTCACGCGCGCTCCTTTAGCCGGGCGCCGCGGTACTCACTAGAGCATATATTTCATCTTGATCGCCTGGTGCGTGTCGCCGGTAACTGCAAAGCTTGCCGATTTGAACTTGGGCGCGCCCATCCCGATCGCGGGATTTCGTGAAAAGCCGAAGCCTTCCTTGGGCATGAACAGCGCCATATCCATCTTGTTATTGCTGTTCTCGTCGTGGACGAGGGCGATGGCATAGGTGCCATCGGCGGGGGCGGCGACCTTGAAATGACCCGCGTTCGCGGCTTTCACCGCGATGCGCACCGACGCCTTGTCCTTGCTGCAGTCGGGGAAGGCCTTGGGGTTGGCGGTCAGGCACACCAGCACCTGTCCCTTGGTGCTGCGCAACCCGGTAACGCTGACATCAACCGTCGGCAGCGGCGCGCTCGCTGCGGCGGTGAGCAGCGGCAAAATCGCCAAGCCCAATATCGGTGCCGCAAATCTTGTCCCAGAAACGGAAATACAGGCCATAATTCCCCCGGTAAGCGGCATGATGCTGCTCGTGATGCGTTGCGGTTATCAGCCACCGCCCGACTGGTCCATGAACAAGCGCGCGCGGGAACATTTCCCATCCCATATGATTGCCGACCCCCATGACCGTCATGATCGTCAGCACCAGCCCCAGCACCGCGACATGGACCGGGATCAGAAACACCAGCACGGGGATGACGACCGCGCCAGTCAGCGCCTCGACCGGATGGAAACTCATCGCCGCCCAGGCCGTCGGCGGGCGGCTTGCGTGATGCACCGCATGCGCGATGCGGAACGGCCGCGGCCGGTGCATCCAGCGGTGCGTCCAGTAAAACCATGTGTCGTGGGCGAGCAGATAGGCGAGCAGGCTGACCGGCAGATACCAGAGCGGAACGGCATCGACGTCGGTATAGATGCGCGTCCAGCCATGCGCCTGCCAACCCCACGCGACTACCCCTGCGGGAATCCCGTAAATCGCGGCGCTGGCGAGGCTCCAGCCGATCTCGCGGCGCATCTGGGGTTCGAGTCCGCGATAAAGGCCGGGATGTTTGATCCGGGTCGCGAGGGCAAAGCCTCCGCTGCTGAGCAGATATCGGACCCCGACGATCAGCGTCATCGCCAGCGCAGAGAAAATGATCGCGGTCATCCGTCCGCCCTAGCCGCCTGCGCGCGCGGCGGCTAGGGCGGACGGATGACCGCGTCCGAACCCGATTATTGCGACATTGCCATCGTCGGCGGCGGGCTGGCGGGCGGACTCGCGGCGCTGGCGCTCGCGGCGAAGCGCCCCGCGCTCGATGTGCGGCTGATCGAACCCGATGCGATCGGCGGCAATCATATCTGGTCTTTCTTCGACAGCGACATTGCCAAGCGCGATCGCTGGCTCGTCGCGCCGCTCGTCCGCTACCATTGGGACAGCTATGATGTCGCCTTTCCGGCGCGCGAGCGCCGGGTGCGGATGGGGTATAAGAGCATCACCGGCGAGGCGCTCGCCGAGGCAGTTGCCGCGGCGCTGCCCGCGGGGCGGATCATTGCTGACAAGGCGAAGCATGTCGCGCCCGATCATGTGCTGCTGTCGCGCGGCGGGCGGCTGTCGGCAAAGCATGTAATCGACGCGCGCGGCACCGGTAAAACTTCGATGCTCGATTGTGGCTGGCAGAAATTCGTCGGGCAGGCGCTGACCGTCGAGGGTGGGCATGGCATCGAGCGTCCACTCGTTATGGACGCGACGGTTGAGCAGCTGGACGGCTATCGTTTCGTCTATCTGCTGCCCTTTGATGCCCAGACGGTCTTTGTCGAGGACACTTATTATAGCGACAGCGCAGACCTGGACGTCGACGCAGTACGCCACCGGATCGCGACCTATGCGGCGCGGCGGCAGTGGAATGTCACCGCAGTGACGCGCGAGGAAACCGGTGAGCTGCCCGTCGTCGTTGCGGGCGATTTCAACCGGCTGTGGCCCGCGATCGACCGCACGGCGCGGATCGGGGTGCGCGCTGGGGTGTTCCACGCGATGACAGGCTATTCGCTGCCCGATGCAGTGCGCACCGCGGCGGCGCTGCCCGCGCTGATCGATCGCGGCGATCTAGGGGTGCGGCTGCGCGCGCGTGCCGCAGCGTCATGGCGCCGCCAGCGTTTTTACCGAATGCTCGGTGCGATGCTGTTCCGCGCCGCCGATCCGGGCGAGCGTTACCGAATCTTTCAGCGATTTTACGGCCTCGCGCCCGGCCTGATCGCGCGCTTCTACGCGGGGCGGTCGAACACTGCCGACAAATTACGCATCCTGTCGGGCAAGCCGCCCGTATCTGTACGCCGCGCAATTGCGGCGCTTGCAAGACTGGACTGGAAATGACGCGTAGCGCTATTGTTATCGGCGCCGGTTTTGGCGGCCTCGCGCTCGCCATTCGGCTGCAATCATCGGGGGTCGCGACGACGATCGTCGAGGCGCGCGACAAGGCGGGCGGGCGCGGCTATCACTGGCAGCGGCAGGGGTTCACCTTCGACGCCGGGCCGACGGTGATCACCGACCCGCCGTGCCTTCAGGAACTATGGGCGCTCAGCGGGCAGGACATGGCCGCCGATGTGACGCTCGACCCGGTGATGCCCTTTTACCGGCTCAACTGGCCCGACGGCACCAACTTCGATTATTCGAACGACGAAGCGGCACTGAATGCCGAAATCGCGAAGCTCAATCCCGCCGACGTCGCGGGGTATGAAAAATTTCTGACCTATTCAAAGGGGGTGTATGAGGAGGGCTATGTCAAGCTCGGCTCGGCGGCCTTCCTCGACTTCGCCTCGATGATCAAGGCGGCCCCGGCGCTGATGAAATATCAGGCCTGGCGAAGCGTCTATTCGATCGTGTCATCCTATGTGCAGGACGAACGATTGCGGCAGGCGCTGTCGTTCCACACCCTGCTCGTCGGCGGCAATCCGATGAACACCAGTTCGATCTACGCGCTGATTCACACCATCGAAAAAGAGGGCGGCGTGTGGTTCGCGCGCGGCGGCACCAACAAGCTGGTCGCGGGCATGGTTGCGCTGTTCGAGCGGCTGGGCGGAACGCTCCGCCTCGCCGACCCGGTGACCAAGATCGAAACGCAGGGCGACCGCGCGACCGCGGTGCAGACCGCGAGCGGCTGGCGCGCCGAAGCGGACATGATCGCCTCGAACGGCGACATGATGCACAATTATGCCGCGCTGCTGTCGGACCATCCGCGAGGCAAAAAAGCCGCGAAATCGCTTGCGCGCAAACGCTGGTCGCCATCGCTGTTCGTTGTCCATTTCGGGGTGAAGGGCGAGTATCCGGACATCGCGCACCACAGCATCCTGTTCGGTCCGCGCTACAAGGGGCTGCTCGACGACATTTACAAGAACGGCGTTGTGCCCGATGACTTCTCGCTCTACCTCCACCACCCGACCGCGACCGACAAGGCGATGGCGCCGGGCGGCTATTCGACCTTCTACGTCCTCGCCCCGGTCGCGCATCTGGGCAAGGCGAAGGTCGACTGGGACGGCGCATTCGGCCAGCAATTTGCCGATGCGATCCTCGACGAGGTCGAGGCGCGGGTGCTGCCGGGACTTAAGGCCAATCTCGCGACCAGCTTCCACTACACCCCTGCCGATTTCGGCCGCGATCTGTCAGCGCATCTCGGCAGCGCGTTCAGCCTGGAGCCGGTGCTGTGGCAAAGCGCGTGGTTCCGGGCGCATAATCGCGATGATGTGATTTCGAACCTGTATTTCGTCGGCGCGGGGACGCATCCGGGGGCGGGAATTCCAGGGGTGGTCGGGAGCGCCAAGGCGACCGCAAAGCTGATGCTGGAAGGCGCGGAATAACAGAAACCGTCCGCATCGAGCGAAGTCGAGAGGCCCATCAGGCTGGAATTGACGCCGGGTGTCTCGACTTCGCTCGACACGAACGGGTAAGGGAAAGTTTATGAAACGTCTTGCCGTCTATTGCGGGTCCGCGACCCCTGCCGATCCAATCTATATCGAAACCGCGCGCCATGTTGGCCGCACGCTGGCCCAGCGCGGCATCGGCGTCGTCTATGGCGGCGGGCGCCTTGGGCTGATGGGCGCGGTCGCCGACAGCGCACTCGAAGCCGGCGGCGAGGTGATCGGGGTGATCCCCGACGCGCTGGTCGGTACCGAGGTGGCGCACCGCGGCTGCACTGAATTGCACGTCGTCAGCGGCATGCACGAACGCAAGAAGATGTTCACCGACCTATCCGACGGTTTCCTCACCATCCCTGGCGGCGTCGGCACGATGGACGAATTGTGGGAAGCGATCAGCTGGGCGCAGCTCGGTTATCACAGCAAGCCGGTCGGCCTGCTCAACGCGGCAGGCTTCTACAACGACCTGATCGCGTTCAACCAGAATATGATCGAGGTCGGTTTCATTCGCCCCGCGCACGCCGGGATCATGATCGTCGACGCCGGGCTCGACGATCTGCTGGGCAAGATGGCGACTTATGAACCCCATGCGCCGATCTTTGCGATGAAGGCCGACGATCTGTAATGGACGCGGCGGGGGTCTATGACGCGCACGCCCTCCACGGTTTCGCGCGCGACAGCATCGCGCGTGGCTCGAAAAGCTTCGCGCTCGCCAGCCAGTTGTTCGATCGCGAAACCCGCGAACGCGTCTGGCTGCTCTATGCCTGGTGCCGCGCCGCCGACGATCTGACCGACGGCCAAGACCATGGCGGCGCGATGTCGCACGACCATGATGCGCAGGCCGCGCTCGCGCGCATCCGCACCCTCACCGACGCCGCCTTTGCCGGGCAGCCGACGGGCGACCAGGCATTCGACGCGCTCGGCTATCTGCTGACCGAAGTGGCGATCCCGCGCGCCGTCATCGACGACATCATCGCGGGCTTTGCGCTGGACGCCGACGATTGGCGCCCTCGCAGCGAGGCCGACCTGCTGCGCTATTGCTATCATGTCGCGGGCGCGGTCGGGGTCGCGATGGCGTTGGTGATGGGGGTCGACCCTGCCGACGAGGCGACGCTCGACCGTGCCTCCGACCTCGGCATCGCCTTCCAGCTCGCCAACATCGCGCGCGACGTGGCCGAGGATGCCGCCGCCGACCGCTGTTACCTGCCGATCGAATGGATCGTCGAACTCGACATCCCGCCGGGCCAGCACATGCACCCTGCCTTTCGCGGCCGCCTGTCGGTGATGGCGAAATGGCTCGCCGAAATGGCCGCGGAATATGAAGCATCGGCGCGCTGGGGCGCGCGCAAACTGCCGCCGCGCAGCCGCTGGGCGGTCCTCGCGGCGGCGGGCATCTATGGCGACATTGCACGCGAAGTGCGCGCGCGCGGCGACCATGCGTGGGACCACCGCGCCAGCACGACGCGGCTCGCCAAACTCGGCTGGATCGCGCGCGCGGGCTGGTCGGTGCTGCGGCGCCCGCCGGGCCACCGGATCAGCCGCGACGGATTGTGGACGCGTCCACGGCTGGATGCGCCGACGTGACGCAGATCGAATGGCTGGCCGCGGCGTTGGTCCTGATCAACGTCGCGCTCGTCGCGCTGCGCAGCGTGTGGAATTATCCCTTCGCGCTCATCGCGGTCAGCCTTTACGCCGTCGTTTTCTATGACGCGCGGCTGTATAGCGACACGGTTTTGCAGGGCTTTTTCTTTGCGCTCAATCTTTACGGCTGGGCCAGCTGGCTGCGCGCCCGCAATGACAGCGGCGTCCCGGTCGGCTGGATGGACGGGGCGTCGCGTCAGGCTTGGGCCGCGGTGACGATCGTCGCATGGGTAGCGTGGAGCTTTGCGATGGATCGCTACACCGATGCGGTGGCGCCCTGGATCGATGGCGCAATCGCGATGCTCAGCATCACCGCGCAATGGCTGCTTGCGCGGCGTCGGGTCGAAAGCTGGTATCTGTGGATCGTCGTCGACCTGATCGCGATCCCGCTCTTCGCCTCGCGCGGTCTGTATGCCACCAGCGCGGTCTATGTCGTGCTGCTTGGCCTGTCGATCGACGGGCTGATCCAGTGGCGCCGCGCCGCGGCAACGGGCAGCGTGGCGTTATGACGCACCATATTTGTTTCCATGGCGCCGAAAGCACCGGCAAATCGACGCTGGCACCGCGCCTCGCGCTGCGGCTCGGCGGGCTCGTCGTTCCCGAATATGGCCGCACCTATGCCGAGGCCAATGGTACCGATCTCGACGACATCGACCTACTGGCGATTTTTGACGGCCATATCGCGGCCACCCGCGAAGCGCTGGCGCGAAACCCCGACTGGCTGATCTCCGATACCGATGCGTTGATGACGCAGGCTTGGGCGATCATGCTGCTCGGCCGCCGCTTGCCCGAAATCGACCAGTGGAATGATACCGCCGACCTTTACCTGGTGCCGGCGATGGACCTGGAGTGGCAGGAGGACGGCACCCGCCTGTTCGGCAGCGACCTGGCGCGGCGGCAGTTCATGGATGTCGCGATCGGCGAGCTCGAACGGCGCAAGCTCAAATGGGCTTGGGTCCGGGGCGGAGGCGACGCGCGCCTGCAAAGCGCGCTGGCGGCGATAAAGGCGGCGCGGTTGGGGTGATCTCTCCTCGCTGCGGCGAAGCCATGGGGAGGATCAGGCGGCGTAGGCGTCGCGCAATTCCCGCTTCAACACTTTGCCGATCGGGCTGCGCGGCAGTTCCTCCACGACGGTGATGCCGCTGATCCGCTGCGTCTTGCCTACCTTGGCGTTGCAGTCGGCGCGCACTGCCTCGGCGTCGTCGCCGTCCTTTAGCACCACGAACGCGACCGGGGTTTCGCCCCATTCTTCGCTCGGCATCCCGACCACGGCGGCCTCGACGACGCGGTCGTCGGCAAGCAGGATCGCTTCCAGATCGCTCGGGAAGATATTGAAGCCGCCCGAAATGATCATGTCCTTGGCGCGGTCCATCAGGGTCAGGAAGCCGTCCTCGTCGATTCGTCCGATGTCGCCGTGGCGATAGAAGAGATTGCCGTCGCTATCGTACCAGTGCATCGCCTTGGTCGCGTCGGGGCGGTTGTTGTAACCGGTCATCATCGCGGGCGAGCGGCCGACGACTTCGCCGACCGATCCTTGCGGTAGTTCGTTACCGTCCTCGTCGATCACTTTTGCGATATGCCCCGGCGCGGGCTTGCCGACGGTGTGGAGCTTGTCGGGGAATTGATGCGCCTCAAGGATGAACGCCGCGCCGCCTTCGGTCATCCCATATATTTCAACCAGCCCGCCGGGCCAGCGCGCCAGTACATCGGCCTTGAGCGCCGCAGGGAAGGGCGCCGAGGTGCAATATTTGACGACGAAGCTGGAGAGGTCGAAGCTCTCGAAATCGTCGAGCGCCATGATGCGTCGATACTGCACGGGCACCAGCATCGTGTTCGTCGCGCGCTCGCGCGCCGCGAGTTCGAGGAATCCGCGGGCGTCGAATTTCTTCATCAAGACAGTCTGCCCGCCCGATCCGACGGTGGGCATGAAGCTTGCCATCGTCGTGTTCGAATAGAGCGGGGTCGACAGGATCGTCACGGCGTTGGGACCGTAAGCCGGGGCGCCGCGAATGATATGCTGCCAGCGCATAGCATGGCTGTGGACGATGCCCTTGGGCGTGCCGGTGGTACCCGACGAATAGATAATGTTGAAGCCGTCTTCGGGCCGGATCACGACGGGCGTCGGCTTGGCATCGGCGAGCGCAAGCCAGACCTCGAGGGGCGTCCCCGCATCGCTGCCGTCCATCGCGATCAGGTCGCTCGCCGTGATGACCTGACCTTCCAGGCTCGTCTTCGCAGCATTGTCGAGGAGCAGGTGGCGCGCGCCGGTATCGGCGATCATTGCCGCCATCTGCTCGCCGGTGGCGCTGTTGGTCACCAGTCCCGCGACGCCGCCTGCGCGCAGCGTGCCGATGATGACGGCCATTTGTTCGACGCTGTTCAGGCCGGCAATCGCGGTGCGGTCGCCTTTCGCAAACCCATCCTGCTGCAAGCGCGCCGCGATTCGGTCGGCCAATTGGTCCAGTTCGGACCAGCTCAGCCGCCGCGCCGGGTCGGCAGCCGCTACGGCATCGGGACGTTCCGCGGCATGGGCACGGACAAGGTCGGGCAGGGTGGCGAAGTCGCTCTCGAGCATCTGGGCTACGGTCATGCTGCGGGGTTAGCACAGGCGCGGCATCGCGCAATGCCGGGTACGGGGCATTGGTCATCGAGAGGGGCGAGGGGAAGGTCAGGGCTATGCTTTGCGGTCGCGGCCCGATCAAGGGGCGGGGGCGACAGAAGGCGCGCGTTTTCTTCCCCTCGCTTGACCAAAAGTTTCAGCTTGCTACTGATCTGGGACATAAGAAACCAACGATTCCCGGAGATGATGGCCCGATGCACCCTTCCGTTCATGCCCGCAACAACCCCGACAAAGCCGCGATCATCGTTGCCGAAACGGGTGAAGCGATCAGTTATGGTGAGCTCGACGCGGCGTCGAACCGCGCCGCGCAACTGTTTCGCGCGCATGGGCTGGGGCATGAGGATGTCGTCGCCTTCATGCTCGAAAACACGCCGCATTATTACGGGCTGACGTGGGGTGCGCAGCGCTCGGGGCTACGTTATGTCTGCATCTCGTCGCGGCTGACGCAGGACGAGACCGATTACATTCTCGAAAATTCAGGCGCAAAGATGCTCGTCGTTTCGGCCAGCCTGGGCGCCGCGGCGCAGCAGCTGACCACGACGATTACCCGCTTTGCGATGGGCGGCGACATCGACGGCTGGGCGCGGTGGGAAGATGCGGTCGCCGCAATGCCCGCGACCTCTGTCGCCGACGAGCGCGCCGGGGTCGACATGCTCTATTCGTCAGGGACGACCGGGCGGCCCAAGGGCGTGCGTGTGCCGCTGCCCGAGGAACGCGCGATCGACGCGACGAACAGCCTGGTCATGCTTGCCTCGGCGGTGTTCCAGATCAATTCGGACAGCATCTATCTGTCGCCCGCGCCGCTCTATCACGCCGCGCCGCTGCGCTGGTCGATGACGATCCACCGGCTGGGCGGGACCGTCGTCCTGATGAAGAAATTCGATCCCGAGGCGGCGCTGGCTCATATCGAAAAATATCGCGTCAATTCCAGCCAGTGGGTGCCGACCCATTTCGTCCGAATGCTCAAGCTGCCTGCAGAGGTCCGCACGCGCTACGACACCACCTCGTTGAAGGTTGCCATCCACGCCGCGGCGCCATGCCCGATTCCGGTCAAGCAGGCGATGATCGACTGGTGGGGGCCGGTGCTCTTCGAATATTATGCCGGGTCGGAAGGCAATGGCATGACCTTTGTCTCGAGCTCCGACTGGCTGACCCACAAGGGCACCGTCGGCCGCCCGATTCTCGGCGCGGTCCATATCATGGGCGAGGATAATGAGACCGAACTTGGTCCCAATGAAGAAGGAACGGTCTTCTTCGAAAGCGAAAACGTCTTCGAATATCATGGCGATAGCGAGAAAACGGCCTCGAGTCGCAACAGCAGGGGCTGGTCGACCCTCGGCGACGTCGGCAAAGTGGACGTCGAAGGCTTCCTTTACCTCACTGACCGTAAGAGCTTCATGATCATTACCGGCGGGGTGAACGTCTATCCGCAGGAGATTGAAAACCATCTCGTCACCCATCCCAAGGTCGCCGACGTTGCCGTGGTTGGCGGACCGCACGACGAAATGGGCGAAGAGGTGATCGCGGTGATCCAGCCTGCCGATATGGCTGACGCGAACGACGAATTCCGGGGCGAACTGATCGCCTATGCCCGCGAGAAACTGTCGGGCGTAAAGATCCCGCGCCGCATTGAATTCATGGAGGCGCTGCCGCGGCACGACACGGGCAAGCTCTACAAACGGCTGCTGCGCGATCAATATTGGGACAAGGCGAAGGCGGAGTTCTGAGCATGACCGCGCGCGTCGAGTTCTTTTTCGATCTTTCGTCGCCCTGGACCTGCCTTGCTTTCCACAATCTGCCCGGCCCGCTTGAGCGTACGGGGGCGACCGCCATGTACCGGCCGATCCTCGTCGGCGGGGTGTTTAATGCAGTCAACCCCGCCGTCTATGCCGCGCGCGAGCAGGCCGATAACCGGCGGCTTCAGCATAGCTGGAAGGTTCTGAAGGACTGGGCGCTGCTTGCCGGGGTGCCGATGAACTTTCCGTCGCAATGGCATCCAGCGAAAAGCATCGCCGCGATGCGCTTTTGCTGTGCGCTCGAGGATGATCAGGCGGCACTGATCGCCTTCGCCCGCGCGGCGTTCGCGAGTTATTTCGGTGCGCAGGAGAATCTCGACGATCCCGATGTGCTCGAACGGGTGGCGACCGAGGCGGGGCTTGACGGCGCCGCTATCCGCACGGCGGCCGCGACCGATCCGGTCAAGGCGCGGCTGCGCGCTAATACCGAGGAAGTCATCGCGCGCGGTGGTTATGGATCCCCGACGATCTTCGTCGATGGTGACGACATGTATTTCGGCAATGACCAGCTTCCGCTCGTCGAAACCGCTTTGAAACGCTGAAAGGGCTAATCCCGTGAAAGACCGTATTTCCATCACCATGCTCGACGGCGGCATCGCTGACGTCCGCCTGATCCGCGCCGACAAGATGAACGCGCTCGACCCTGCGATGTGGGCGGCGCTGACCGAGGCGATCGATACGCTCAAGGCGATGTCCGGCCTGCGCGTCGTCGTCCTGTCGGGGGAGGGCCGCGCCTTTTGCGCGGGACTTGACCTCGCCAGCCTGGGCGGAGAGCGAGAACCCGGGACGAGCAGCACCGGCGGCAGTCTGAACGAACGCGCGCACGGGATTGCCAATGGTCCGCAATATGCGGCGTGGGGCTGGCGCGAACTGCCGGTGCCGGTGATCGCCGCGGTGCATGGCGTGGCGTTCGGCGCGGGCAGCCAGATCATGGCCGCCGCCGACATCCGTATCGTCCACCCCGACACGCGGATCGCGATCATGGAAATGCGCTGGGGATTGGTTCCCGACGTCGCCGGGATGGCGTTGTGGCGCACGCAGGTCGCCGACGATGTGCTGCGCGAGATGATCTATACCAATCGCGAATTCAACGGGTCTGAAGCAAAATTGCTCGGCTTTGCGACGCATGTCTCCGACGATCCGCTGGCAAGGGCGATGGAGCTGGCCGCGGTGATCGCCGACAAGAATCCGCATGCGATCCGCGGCGCCAAGCGGCTGTGCAACATGCTGGCCGATGCGACCGACGCAGAGATTTTGCAGGCCGAAAGCGACGAGCAGGTGAAGGTCATCCGGACCCCGAACCAGATGGAGGCGGTGATGGCGGGGATGCAGAAGCGGAAGCCGAATTTCGCTGATTAGCTCGTCGCCCCGCCTCTGCGGTGGCGACGTTTAGTGGAGAAACCCCAAAAACCGCACGGCATTGTCCCAGTCGCGCTTGTGCGCGGCGCGCTGCGTCTGCGCCTCGGCATCGGCGCCCCAGCGGCGTTTCTGATATAATTGGTCGAGGCTGACCGCGTCCCATAAATGTTCGGGGTCAAACGCCTGCTGGGTGCAGGCCAGCCCGGCAACCAGCGATCCGCCGATCGTCACCAGCGGGGTCAGCGCCGTCATCCGCCACGGGTCATGCGCGAGCGTGGCGGTGCGCAGCGCGGCGACGGTCGCGGGCGGCTGATCGACCGGGAGGATCCCCTGGGTGATGATGAATTCGACACCGAATTGCGTTTCCGCCCAAGCCAGGATCGGGTTCCACGCCGCGACTTGCTCCGCCTGCAACGCTGCATCGCGATCATCGCGGTAACAGAAGAGGTCGGTCGCGGCATAGGCGGCGACGGGTTCGCCGAACACCGCCGGGTCGGGCGCGGCAAGGTCGATTGCGGCATTGGCGAGCCCGGTCATCGGCATCGCACGCGGATCGATTGTGTCGCCCTGCGCCTGCCATTCGGCCGCGATCGCCTCGGCAAGCATCGCGCTCGCCACAATCAGCGGCGCGCGGTGCGGGGTGCGCATCGGTCGCCCGTCGAGCGCGATCCCCCAGCCACCGTCCTGCGGGACGATCGCGACGTCTTTCCAGAAGCGCTTCACAGGTTCTTGGGCGAGCGCCAGCGGCGTGCGAGCAACCGCGGCATCACCGCGAAATCGAAAGCGCCGATCAACACCAGCGCGACGCCGATCCAGCGGTCGGTCGGCTGCCCCGCCAGTTCCCAGCCGCCGCGAATCAGCACGAAGCCGATCAGCACGAGCAACGCACCAGCGAGGCGCATCGCGACAATGGCGAAATATCGTTTTTTGGCGAGTGCGTCGTCGGCTTGGTTCATGCTTGCCCCTTATCGTCGCCGAGATGGCGCATCAACTGCGCCAGAGCGCCATGACCCGTCGCCTCTATGCCCTTGATGACGCGGTCGCGTTCGTCGGCGGATTTGTTCTGTGACAGCTTGATCGTCGGTCGCCACGCGGTGATGCGAAGTTCGAAGCCGGTAATCGCGCCGGTCATCTTGCTGAACAGCGCCGGGTTCATCTTGTCGCGCGTCCATGGCGGATTGGCGCCGGTACGCGCCTCATGGGCGGCCGACAGCGTGTCGAGCTGCGCGATCAGGGCGGCATCGTCGAGCTTGCTGACGACACCCTCCATTTCGATCGCAACATAATTCCATGTCGGCACCTGGTCGGCCGCTTCATACCAGCTGGCACTGACATAGGCGTCCGGCCCCTGCACCACCGCAAGCGCTGTCGAACCATCCAAGTGCCGCGTCAGCGCATTGCCGCGCGCAAGGTGGAATTGAAGCGTGGCCCGATCGTCGCTCAGCACCACCGGGGCATGCGCGACGCGCGGACCGTCGGGGGTAGCGGCGAAGACCGCGGCAAAGCCGATCTCGCGGACCAGCAGCTCGGCCAGGTCGTCCTGCCGCGGCCGGAAGGCAGAGTTCGGGTGCATCAGGTCGGTCTGGCGGGACGCGCCGGATGCTTCTTGGCACTCGGCTTTTTGCCAGCCGGTTTCTTGGCCGCCGGTTTTCCGGACTTGCCCGCCTTCGCTTTTTTTTTTGCCTATTTCCCGGCTATGTCGGTCGGCTTGCTGTCGGGGGTGCGCCCGCGGCGCTCGCCGCGCCGCGCT
>NZ_JAIBES010000066.1 GCF_019459305.1 Sphingopyxis sp.
CATCGTCGCGGTCACGATGATGGGTGCGGCGCCAGCGGCCCGGATGGGAGGGGGAATGGCCGGGCCGCTAATTGTGTCAGGCCGCCTGTGCCAGCTTGCCCTGATACGGGTTCGCCTTCACCCATTCGAGCGCCTTTTCGGGGGTCGATTCGACATAGGGATCGGTATCCGCGCCGACATCGTTGATGCCGGGCTCGACGAACATCTGGACCACGACGCCGTCGTCGACGATCGCGGTGTAGCGCCAGCTGCGCATGCCGAAGCCGACGTGATCCTTGTTGATCAGCATGCCCATGCGGCGCGTGAAGGCGCCCGAGCCGTCGGGGACCATCTTGACGTTCTGGACGCCCAGGCTCTTGCCCCAGTTGTACATCACGAACGCGTCGTTGACGCTGATGCAATGGATATCGGCGACGCCTTCGGCGGCGAAATCGCCATAGAGGCGCTCGAAACCGGGGCACTGTTCGTTCGAGCAGGTCGGGGTGTATGCGCCCGGCAGGCCGAACAGGATGTGGCGACCGGTGCCAAAGGCTTCGCCGGTGTCAACGTCCTGCCAGCGGAACGGGTTCGGGCCGTCGAGGGCCTCATCGCGGACGCGCGTCTTGAGGGTCACGGCGGGAACGGGTTGATTGATCATGGGAGAGAATCCTTTCTGTGGGATTTTTGTGCGGCGCACCAAAAGCAGACCGGCGGACGCAGGTCAAATCGAGTTGGCCGCTTATATTGATTGAGTCAGGCGATCAGAGCGAAGACCAGAAGCGATGAAGTGCCGCCGCGACCTCTGCGGGTCGCTCGGCGATCGCCCAATGCCCTGCCCCGTCGATGACGGTTAGCGGAATGCCGGTGTTTGCGCTGAAGCGCTGCGCGACCGACAGTTGCACATATGGGTCGTCGGCGCCCCAGATCAACGCCCCCTGCGCGGGCAATTTGTCGATATCGCGCGCCCAGTCATGCTCGAAACTCAGCCCCTTCGCCGAGCGATAAAGTTTCAGGATCGCGCGGCGCTTGTCCTTGTTCCGCCACTGCTCGGCCTCTTCGGACGCGATGTCAGCGGGCATGCCTTGCGCGGCAAGCCCCTCAGCGAGCTTAGCTGGTTTGCTGAGCACCATGAAGATTTCGCCGAGAATCGGGGTGTTCCAGATGCGTGCGACGCGGTGGCCGCGATAGTCGGGATCGATCACCGCGTTCGAGATCACCCAACTGCGCAAGAGATCGGGACGCAGCATCGCGACGCGCTGCGCGATCAAGGCGCCCCAGTCGTGGCCAATGATGTCGATCGGTCCGTGCGCCGCGAACAAAGCCTCGGCTTGCTCGATCGCCCAGTCGGAATAGGCCTCCTTGGTCGCCGGGAAGCCCGCAGGCAACGGCGCGGTGAAGCCGGGCAGCGCCGGAACCGCGACCGGCGTGTCGCCCAGGTCGAGCGCGGCGAGCAGCGGGCGCCAGATCGCCGGGCTGTCAGGGACGCCGTGGATGAAGAGTTTGGCGGTCATATCGTCTCTCCGTCGCCCTCGCGAAGGCGGGGGCCGCTATCGAGGTTGCGCTACGCTGACAGCGGCCCCCACCTTCGCGGGAGCGACGATCAGGAGTTTCGGCGCTCTACTCCATCTCGCCGCGTTCGCGGCGTAGCTGATACCATTTCTGCACATTGGCATTATGTTCGGACAGCGTCCGCGCAAAGATATGGCCGCCGTCGCCTTTCGCGACAAAGAACAGATAATCGGTCGGTTCAGGGTCGAGCACCGCGGCGATCGATGCCTTGCCGGGGTTAGCAATCGGCCCCTTGGGCAGGCCGATCATGCTGTAGGTGTTGTAATCATTCACCGCCTGAATTTCGGAGCGCAGGATGCGGCGGCCGAGCGGTTTGCCCTTGGTGAGCGGGTAGATGATCGTCGGGTCGGCTTGCAGTTTCATGCCGACCGCGAGCCGGTTGGTATAGACCCCGGCGACAGTGCGGCGTTCGGCGGGAACGCCGGTTTCCTTTTCGACGATCGAGGCGAGCGTGATCGCTTCGTTGCGATCCTTGGCCGCCGTACGCGGGGTGCGCTTGGCCCACAGCTCGTTGAACGCCTTGTCCATCGCCGCCTGCATGCGTTTGACGACCGCGGCGCGGCTTTCGCCGGTGGTGAAGGCGTAGCTGTCGGGCAGGATGCTGCCCTCAGGTGGCACGGGGATTTCGCCGGTCAGCCGCTTTTCGGCCATCAGCCGGTCCCACACCATGATCGACGGCATGCCTTCGGGGATCATCACGAGCCGCTGGATCGTTTTGCCCGATTGGAACAACGCGAGGATGTCGCCTGCGTCCATCCCCTTTTCGATCTTATATTCGCCGGGTTTGATCGGGTCGTCGGAGGCGAAGAAGCGCGCTTCGTTGCGGAAGCTGGAGGCGGAGACCGCACCGGCCTTTTCGAGGATTTCGCCGGCCTTGGCGATGCTCGCGCCCTGTGGGATCACGACGACCGTTTCCTGTGGCGCGCCGCCCGAGCAAGCTGCCAGCAGCGCGGCCAGAATGGCGATCGTCAGCCAGCGAAACGAATGCACCTGATTCTCCCAATCTTGTCCTTAAAGCGACAAAAGATACGCATGTGCGCGTTCAAAATATCTCCTTTGTCGCTTTAAGCCAGCGGCAGCGACAGGGATGATAGAGCATGGCGGCGAAATGCAGGAAAGAGGTTTTAGTTCGTCATTGCGAGCGAAGCGAAGCAATCCAGAGCGGCTTGTCACACCCTGGATTGCTTCGCTCTGCTCGCAATGACGAGCGCTTTTAGATCGCCTTCACGATCACGCTGGCATTGGTGCCGCCAAAGCCGAAGCTGTTGTTCAGCGCCGCCTTCACCGGGCGCTTCTTCGCGGTGTGCGGGACGAGGTCGACGCCCTCGGTGCCTTCATCCGGATTGTCGAGGTTGAGCGTCGGGGGGACGATCTGGTCGCGGATCGCGAGGATGCAGAAGATCGTCTCGACTGCCCCGGCACCGCCGAGCAGGTGGCCGATCGCCGATTTGGTCGAGCTCATCGACACGTCGCCGATCGCGTTGCCGAACAGCCGCTTGACAGCGCCAAGCTCGATCGTGTCGGCCATCGTCGAGGTGCCGTGGGCGTTGATATAATCGATGTCCGACGGGGTCATTCCCGCCTTTTTCAGTGCCATTTCCATCGAGCGGAACGCGCCCGACCCTTCGGGGTGCGGCGCGGTGACGTGATAGGCGTCGCCCGAAAGGCCGTAACCGACGACTTCGGCATAGATTTTGGCGCCGCGCGCCTTGGCATGTTCATATTCCTCGAGCACCACGACGCCCGCGCCTTCGCCCATGACGAACCCGTCGCGGTCCTTGTCATAGGGGCGGCTCGCCGCTTCGGGGCGGTCGTTATAGCTCATGTTGAGCGCGCGCGCCTGCGCGAAGCCCGCGATACCGATCGGACAGATGGTCGCCTCGGCGCCGCCCGCCAGCATGATGTCGGCATCGTCGTCGCGGATCATCCGCGCCGCATCGCCGATCGAATGCGCGCCGGTCGAACAGGCGGTGACGACCGCGTGGTTCGGTCCCATCAGCCCATATTTGATGCTGACCTGGCCCGAGATCAGGTTGATCAGGCGGCCGTGGACGAAGTGCGGACTGACCCGGCCGGGACCCTTTTCGGCGAGCAACAGGCTTTCGCTTTCGATGCCCGGCAGGCCGCCGATGCCCGAGCCGATCGAACAACCCGCGCGAAGCTTTTGTGCCTCGGTCATGTCCTCGAGACCCGCATCCTCGATCGCCTGCCCCGCTGCATCGATGCCGTAGATGATGAACGGGTCGACCTGGCGCTGCACCTTGTGGTCGACGCGCTGGCCGGGGTCGAAACCATATTCATGGTCCGGTCCCTTGACCTCGCACGCGATCGTGCATTTATAGTCGGAGGCGTCGAAATGGGTGATCTGACCCGCGCCCGATTTGCCCGCGAGCAGATTGGCCCAAGTGGTTTCCACGTCGGCGCCCAGCGGCGTCACCAAACCCAATCCCGTCACGACAACGCGGCGCATAGTCATTCCTTTCGTCGGTCCCTGCCCCGGCAGGTTCCCGCATTACATCTGTTGAGCACGCTTCTAACGAGCGCTGGACCATAAAAAAAGCTTCCCGGCCCCTGCACGCAAGCGCTCGGGACCGGGAAGCCGGAAACGCGTGGGCAGCGTCGCCGCCACGTCCGGCGATGCCGGACCGGGCCGCTTTAGCCCTTGTTCGCTTCGATATAGTCGATCGCGTCCTTGACGGTGGCGATCTTTTCCGCCGCATCATCGGGGATTTCGACGCCAAATTCTTCTTCGAATGCCATCACCAGTTCGACAATGTCGAGGCTGTCGGCGCCCAGATCATCGATGAAGCTCGCTTCTTCGGTGACCTTGTCGGCTTCGACGCCCAGATGTTCGACAACGATCTTCTTAACCTTTTCGGCCGAATCGCTCATGCGCTATTCCTTTTCTGACTAAGCCGTGAATGTTGGAAATTGCCCTAGTGTCCGTGGAAGGGACTGGCAAGAGGGCTGGTATCGACCAGTTCCTCCTCCGCCGCGCTATAGGCGGAACGCCTCCCCTTCTGTCCGTCCGGCACCTGTGTCACGAAATAGGCAGTGCCGGTGCCTGCTTCAAGATCGTACCACAGCCCCGATCGCAATCCATAGGCATCGCCAGAGTGGCCCAGCCGCCGCCGTCCGTCGCCGAAAAGGTCATCGCGGCACCCCGGCCCGGTCGCCGCGCCGCTGCCCGTGCTGTGCATCGCGGCGCCATATTCGCAGAAAAAGCCGCCGGTCCCCTCGCCCGTCGACGGGCGGACCGGGGTCATGGCTTCCAGCCGAGCGAGGCTGTCGGCGGTCAGGAAACCATCGCCGCGACGTAGCAGCATGACCCCAATCCGCGCCAACCCGTTCGCCGAAATGCGCAGGCCGCCTTGCGGACTGAAGCCCGCGCCATGGCGGGCGAGCCGGTAGGTGCCGAGGTTGCAGCTGCCGTCGGTCGCCGGAACGACAGGACAGGCTGGGCGAACGCCCTTCATGTCGTCGCGGACGACCGAGCCGTCGGCACCGTACAGCACCACCGCGCGCGCCACCGCGGCGTCGCTGCAGGTCGGCCAGTTGAAACAGGCGTCGATCCCCAGCGGGCGCAGCACAAGCCGAGCCATCGCCCGATCGAACCGGTCATCCGCCGCGCCTTCGATCGCCGCGGCGACGACCGGATAGTTGAGATTGGCATAAACGAAAACGCCGCCCGGCGCGCGCGGTGCGTCCCATGCCGCCGGGTTCTGAAGCGCCGCTTCCAGATCGGCACCCAGCGGCAGCGCATAATCGACCCGATCTGCGAGCCCGGAGCGATGCCCCAGCAGCTGTGCAAGCGTGATCGCCTGATCGGGATAGACGGGATGGCGAAGTCGCCAGCCAAGGTAGTCCGAGACGTCACGGTCGAGATCGAGCCGCCCTTGCTCGACCAGCCGCAGCACGCCGAGCGCGACGACGAGTTTCGACACCGATGCAATGCGGACCGGGTCATCCGCCGTCAGTGCGCGTTCGTTCGCCCGGTCGGCCTGCCCCACGACCACGCGCGTTTCGACCGTCCCGTCGCGGTCGAAATCGACCACCACCGCAGCGGGCGGGGACGGCGCAGAGGCGAGCAAGGCGATGGCGAGCAGCATCGGTCCGTTCTGCTTGGCACGTTTCAGCGCGTCAAGGCGCGGGCTTGGCGGGAACGACCCCCGAATCGCGCAGCGCCGCCGACGCCCGCTGGATCACTGCTGGCGTGATCATAAACCGACCGAGCACCGTTTCAGGCGAAGCGTTCGCTGGTTGACGGGTATATGCGAGCAGACGGCGCCATTCCGCTTGTCCCGCCGCCACATCGCCCTGACGGGCCAGCACAATGGCGCGGACCATCAAAAATTGGGGTTCCATCGTGCTGGGCGATGGCATCTGGCCGAGCACCGCGCTCGCTTCAGCTTGCTCGCCGCGCTGCGACAGGATGAATGCGAGCGTGACCGCTGGGACACCGGGAGAGGAATCGTCGAGCGCCAGTGACCGACGGAGCAGCGCTTCCCCGGCCTCGGCCTGCCCGCAGGTGATTTTGAACAACCCCAGAAAACCCGCCATGTCCGGATCATAGGGATTCAGCCGCAATGCCGCTTCGCCCATCGTGTTGCCGCGCTGGCAATCACCCGCATAAAAATTGGCGCGAGACATTGCGAACAGCCCTGCCGATGAGCTGGGACTGCTCTCATACGCCCGCAAGGCCAGCGACCGCGCCTCGTCAAAAGCTTCGCGGCCCGCCGGCGTCATGCGCTGCGGCTGCCAGTCACCAAAGCGCAGCAGCGACAAGGCGGCGAGAGCCACCGGGTCGCGGTCATTCTGTTTCAATGTCGCCCGCAGGCAGGCTTCGACCTGCCGGGCATAGGGCATATTGCGCATCTGGCGAAGGCGGTTGAATTGCGCGAGACAAGGATAGCCGGGGGAGAAACGTTCTGGCTCGCGCTGCACCTGATCGCGCACGATCACCCCATAGTCCCCCGCAATCTGAGCGATGCTTGGCTCCATGGCAGCGATATTGGGCATATTATCGTCGGCGACCCGCACCTGCTGCGACCAGATCGCGCGCTGGTCACCCACCCGATTGAGCACCAGCGTAACCTCGCCCGCTCCCTGCTGGTTGACGACCATCGACACGTCGAGACGGTAATCCGCGGACCGTGATGTCGCAGCGCCGGGCGCCTTTGCGCTCAACAGGTCGATTAACGCGAAGCGCCGTACTCCATCGCGCAGCTTGCTGTCGATCGCGCGCGCAAGGGCGCGCGAGTTGGGCCTGTTTCCCGAAACTGGTTCGCTGACTTCGAGCGTGGCCACCGGAACGGACGTGCCGACGAACAGGCGATCGGGGCCGCTGCGCAGCGTCCACAGCGCAAACAGCGCCAGCGCGACCAGCACAAAGGCAATGATCCAGCGACCGTAGCGCGGCGGCGTGCCGCGAGCCGCAGTGCCCGGTACGCGCGGCGACCCAGCCTGGTCGCCGCCGGGAGCAGTCTTGACGTCACCCTCTCCGTTTCGCCCGTCGAGCGAACGTTCGGGCGGCGCGACGCGGTGCTGGACGACCACCTCGTAACTTCCCTGCGGCACGCGCAGCCGGTGAATCCACGGGGTGTCGGCATAGTAGCGATCAAGTAGCGTCCGCAGGCGGCCAACCATGACGCGCGGATAGCTATCGACGGCCGGATCAAAATCGGCACTGCGGCCCAAAGCTTCGGTCGCGATGGCGTAAGCCTTGGGTGAACTGCGCCCGCCGCGCAACCGGTGCTCGACCAGGAACTGCAGCAAACGCGACAGCACCGGCGAGCGGACAAACAGCGGCGATTCGAGCAGCCGCTCCAGCTCCTCCGCAATTATCCGGTCGTTTCCGCCGGCCGCTTGCGTATCATTCGCTTTCGCGTGGTCCATGCTACCCTCAATTGCCCACAACGAGCGCTGCGGTAGATACGCCAATCAATTATCGCGACCAGCCATTGTTACTCCCACGTAACGGTAACAGGAAGGACCGTTGCCATAGCAGAAGAGCGACGAGACGCCAATCTGGAACGATGAATCGAGAAACCAGGTAAAGAAAGGGTTATCAACCGGCAACATCAAGGCATGTGACCCCTTGTAACTGCCAAATGTCGGATATCCTGCCATCATTACATCGTCGCGCCCTTCCTACATCGGTGCGACATTGAGGCCGAAAGGCGAAGCGTGCGAGCTGGTCCCTGGCATTCTTCATTATCCTCCGGTTTCAGTTCAAGACTTCGCCGGACGGGATGACAGCCCCACCTGTCACCTGTCCGGCAAGTCGATAGGCAGCGCTCTTCGCGGCCAAAGGCGCCCGATCAGGGCGGCGATCAGGATTGTTCCGAACAATATGCCGACGACCCGCTTTTCAGGTTCGTCGCCGAAGGCACGACCCGCATAGCTGACGGTGAAAATGAACCAGACATAATAGATACCGACGGTATGAAGGCGCCGCCACCGGCGGCCGAGCCGTCGTTGCCAGCCGTCGGTCGACGTGAACGCCATCACATAGATCATGACATAGGCCAGCCCGCCGCCGATCAGCGACTGCCAGCTTCGCCCCGGCGCATAGACGATGACGTTGACCGCCAGCGCCGCGAGATGGACCGTGTGGGCGAGCGCAAAGCCCAGCCCCCATTGCCGCCGCCGCTTGAGCAGCGCCCCCCGTGATGCCCCCGGGCCAGCGGCGCATGAGCGTCGAGGCCAAAAATGCGATCAGGAACAGCGGCAGCGCGGCGCGCGCCGTCCATCGCGCCGCCAGCCCGGCACGCTCGGCGGCATCGGCGCCCGCGATCAGTCCCGCTGTAACCGCCAGCAAGCCGGCGAACAGGCCGACCAGCAACGGCGCCTAGCGACGGCCGAGCCGAGCCGTCAAGGTCAGGCCGGACCGATCCGAAAGGCGCAGAGCTTGTTGCCGTCGAGATCGCGGAAATAAGCGGCGTAAAACGCCTGATCACCGTCGTCGCCGCGAACGCCCGGCGGCCCTTCGCATGTGCCGCCGAGCTCGATGGCCTTGGCATGCAGCCCGTTCACTTTGGCGCGCTCATCGACGATGATCGCCGCCATATGCCCGTTCCCGGCGTGCATCGGCTGGCCGTCATAGGGCCGCGTCACGGCGATGCCGGGCTGGCCCCAGCTGGCCGCATAGAGGGTAAAGCCATTATCTTCATCGGACATCCGCATCAATTCGCTGGCGCCGATCGTCCCGAGCAGCGCGGCGTAAAAATCGCGCGCGCGGTCGATGTCGTCGGTTCCCATCGTCACATAACCCAGCATCGTCAATCTCCTTTCCCGTCGATACGACTCACGTCGATACGACGTCGATATGATAAGGGCGCCAGCTCTGCTGACGCCCCGATCGATTGGCAATTACCCCGCGGTTCAGGTCGTCGCCGGTGCCTTGCACGGGCCGGTGTGGGTGCTGATCATCTGCATGACCATTTCCATATCGCCGCCGGTCGGCACCTTGCCCTTGGTCGTGATCGTCACGTCGCTTTTCTTGGCCGCCATGGTGCCTGTCATCGCCATGTCGACCGTCTGGCCATTGGCAGTACAGGTGCCGGCGATGTCGATCGTGCCGCCCGCAATGTCCTTTTTCGCCCAGGTGCATTCGCCACCATTGCCCGGACCTTTGGCGAGTTCGGCGGCGATATCTTCCTTGTCGACCTGTTCCTGAGTCAGGCACTGGTCCATACCGCTGGCGCCTTCCATCATCTTTGTCATGCCGTCCTTCATTTCGGGGGGCATGCCGGGGACTTCGAATTTCACCAGCTTGACGTCGGTTTTCCAGTTGCCGGCCTCGCGCTTCACCGCACCGCCAGCATTTTCGCTTTTGCCGCAGCCCGACACCGCCAGGAGCGTGCCGACGGCTGCAATCGTCAAAATCTTTTTCATTCCCTGTCTCCTGTGACTAGCCGCTGCCTGCTCTGTGGCGGACTCATTGCGATTGTGGACCCGCCCCATCGATACCATATTGGCAGTAATGGCAATTCAGATTCGTACATCGCTCGATGAAATCGACACGGCGGAGGGCTATGTCCCGCACCGTCCCGCGCGCCCCGACAAGGTCGAAGGCGGCAAGCGTTTTGAACTGGTTAGCGACTATGAGCCCGCGGGCGATCAACCCACCGCGATCCGCGAACTGGTCGATACCGCGCTGACCGGCGAACGCGACCAGGTGCTGCTCGGCGTCACCGGATCGGGCAAGACCTTTACGATGGCCAAGATGATCGAGGCGTTGCAGCGTCCCGCGCTGATCCTCGCCCCGAACAAGATCCTCGCGGCGCAATTATATGGCGAGTTCAAGAGCTTCTTTCCGAACAATGCGGTCGAATATTTTGTCAGCTATTACGACTATTACCAGCCCGAGGCCTATGTGCCGCGCTCGGACACCTATATCGAGAAGGAAAGCTCGGTAAACGAGGCGATCGACCGCATGCGCCATTCGGCGACGCGCGCTTTGCTTGAACGCGACGATGTGATCATCGTGGCGTCGGTATCGTGCCTGTACGGTATCGGGTCGGTCGAGACTTATTCGGCGATGATCTTCGATTTGAAGAAGGGTCAGGTTGCCGACAATCGCGAAATCATCCGCAAGCTCGTCGCGCTTCAGTACAAGCGCAACGATCAGGCGTTCGCCCGCGGCAATTTCCGGGTGCGCGGCGACAATCTCGAAATCTTCCCGTCGCATTATGAGGATATGGCGTGGCGGATCAGCTTCTTCGGCGACGAGATCGAGGAAATCACCGAATTCGACCCGCTGACCGGCAAGAAGATCGCGACGCTCAACCATGTCCGCATCTATGCCAACTCGCACTATGTGACACCGGGACCGACGCTCAAACAGGCGAGCGAAGCGATCCGGCATGAGCTGACCGAGCGGCTGAAGGAGCTGGAGACCGAGGGCCGGTTGCTCGAAGCGCAGCGGCTCGAACAGCGTACCAATTTCGATCTCGAAATGATCGCCGCGACGGGCAGCTGCGCGGGGATCGAGAATTACAGCCGCTTCCTGACCGGCCGCCTGCCCGGCGAACCGCCGCCGACCCTGTTCGAATATCTGCCCGACAATGCGCTGCTCTTCGTCGATGAAAGCCACCAGACGATCCCGCAGATCGGCGCGATGTCGAAGGGGGATCATCGCCGCAAGATCACGCTCGCAGAATATGGCTTCCGCCTGCCGAGCTGCATCGACAACCGGCCGCTGCGCTTTGCCGAATGGGACATGATGCGACCGCAGACGGTCAGCGTGTCGGCGACCCCCGGCACATGGGAAATGGACCGCACGCAGGGCGTGTTCGCCGAACAGGTGATCCGTCCCACCGGGCTGATCGACCCGCCGGTCGAGATCAAGCCGGTCGAGGAGCAGGTCGACGACCTGATCGTCGAGGCGAAGAAGACCGCCGCCGCGGGATACCGCACGCTGGTGACGACGCTGACCAAGCGCATGGCCGAAGATCTGACCGAATTCCTTCACGAAGCGGGGATGAAGGTGCGCTATATGCACAGCGACATCGAGACGCTGGAGCGTATCGAGATCATCCGCGACTTGCGGCTGGGCGTGTTCGACGTGCTGATCGGGATCAACCTGCTGCGCGAGGGGCTCGACATTCCCGAATGCGGGCTGGTCGCAATCCTCGACGCCGACAAGGAGGGGTTCCTGCGCAGCGAAACGTCGCTGGTGCAGACGATCGGCCGCGCCGCGCGCAACGTCGACGGCCGCGTCATCCTCTACGCCGACCGCATCACCGGCAGCATGGAACGCGCGATGCGCGAAACCGACCGCCGCCGCGAAAAGCAGCGCGCCTACAACGAAGAACATGGCATCACCCCGACGACGATCAAACGCAACATCGGCGACATCATTGCGCACGTCGCTTCGAAGGACGGCGTCGTCATCGACATCGGCGAGGACAAGCCGGCGCACATGGTCGGTCATAACCTGCGCGCCTACATCCAGGATCTGGAGAAACGGATGCGCGATGCGGCGGCGGACCTGGAATTCGAGGAAGCCGGCCGGCTGCGCGACGAAATCCGCAAGCTGGAAGCCGACGAGTTGGGGCTGCCCGCGGGCGAACAGGTTGCGCCGCGTGTCGGGCGCTCGAACGAGGGCAAGCCCGGCACGCGCAAGGGTCGGTTCGGGAAGCAGAGTAAGACGAAGTGGGGGCGATGATCGCGTTCATTTTGGACATAACCTCGGCATCCCCAGCTAGCTGACGGCGGGCGGTGACAAAGACAGCCAAACGAGCGATGTCGTGCGTGCCAAAGCTTTGGCGAAGGAGTTATTCGGTGGGAACGAGAACGATCCCCTTTGATCCAGCCGATATTACTCGTCGGAAGCCAACGTCGTTGACTGGCTGAAAATCTGGATGAAGGACGGTTGGCCCGAAGAAATCGCTAGCGCTATTGGAGACATCGCGCGGTCGAAGGGTATGAGCGAAATAGCCCGCAAGGCAGGACTGGGACGGAAGGCGCTGTACAATGCTCTCTCGGAACAGGGCAATCCTACGCTAGAGGCGTTGATGTCTGTTCTGAATGCGCTGGGTCTGCAACTCACCGTGCAACGCAAAGCCGCGTAAAACCCCTTCGACGAAACCCCGCCTGTTACCGACAAGTAGCCTTGCCCCCTCCCCACGTGCTGCATAGGGTTCGCGCGCAATCGGGGAGAAAATACTTATGAAATCGGGTCTTTCGCTTATCGTGTTGGCGCTTGCCGCTGCCGCGCCTTCCATCCTCTACGCGCAGGACAAACCTGCCGATAAGGCGAAGGCCGAAAAGCCCGCCGACTACGAACCGCAGATCCGCACCACCAAACTGTCGGGTACCTTCGGCGGCCAGCGGATCAACTATGCCGCGACGATTGGCGAGACGATCATCAAGAACAAGGACGGCGTTGCCGAGGTTGCGGTCGTTACCACATCCTATGTCAAGGAACCGCGCGACCCCAGCCGCCCCGTGACTTTCCTGTTCAACGGCGGCCCCGGCTCCGGCACCGTGTGGTTGATGATGGGGGCGTTCGGGCCAAAGCGCGTTGCGATCCCCGGCACCGGGGTCGACGATGGCGCGCCGCCCTACCCCATCGTCGACAATCCCGACGCGTTGATGGACGTCACCGATGTGGTGTTCATCGACCCGCCCGGCACCGGTTTTTCGCACCTGATCGGCAAGGCCGACCCCAAGGAATATTATGGGGTGACGCAGGACGCGAAGCTGGTAGCCGAGGTCATCCGCCGCTGGCTGAACGACAATGGCCGCTGGAACAGCCCCAAATATCTGGGCGGTGAAAGCTATGGCACAACGCGCTCGGCGGCGGTCGCCAACCAGTTGATGAACGCGACCTACAACGACGTTGCGCTGAACGGCATTATCCTGATCTCGACCGTGCTCGATTTTGCCGCGGGATCGGACACCGCGGGCAACGAGCTGTCGTTCATCACCAACCTGCCGTCGATGGCGGTCACCGCGCTCTATCATGGCAAGGCGACCGGCACCTCGCCCGAAGCCTTTGCCGAAGAAGCGCGGCAATGGGCGATCGGCTCCTATGCGTCGGCGCTGCTCAAGGGGCAGAAATTGCGGGGCGAGGAACGCACCGCGATCCGCCGCGAGCTCGCGCGCTTCACCGGCCTGTCGGAAACCTATCTCGACAACGCCGACCTGCGCGTCACCCCCGGCCGCTTCTACAAGGAATTGCTGCGCGATCGCGGGCTGACCGTTGGCCGTCTCGACAGCCGCTACACCGGCAAGGATTATGACAGCGCGGGTGAGGAGCCCGACAACGACCCCAGCTTTTATGGCATCGACGCGAGCTATACCGCGGCGATCAACAGCTGGAGCCGCGACGGGCTGGGGTTCAAGACCGACCGCGAATATCAGTCGATCGGCAGCATCGGCGGCCAGTGGGACTGGCGCATCGGCGGCCGCGACACCAACGCCTACCTCAACGTCACGCCCTATATCGGGCAGGCGCTGCGCGAAAATTCGGGGCTGAAAGTGCTCGTCGCCCAGGGCTATTATGATTTCGCCACGCCGTTTTTCGCCGCCGAATATGCTTTGTCGCGGACCGGCATCCCGCAGGACCGGATCAGCTACACCTATTATGGCGCGGGCCACATGATGTATATCCGCGACGAGGATCGCAGCAAATTGTCGGCGGATATTCGCGCGTTTATTCGGGCGCGGTAGCGCCGGGTCCAGGTTCGGCTATCGACCGATTGGCGACTTTTTTATCCTCCCTGTCGCGGAGCGATGGGGAGGTGGCAGCGCCGTTCTCCATCCCCGACGCCGCTAGATTCAGCGCAGCACGCCCTTCGCCACCTGCGCGCGCGCGTACAGGAACAGCGCGATCACAATCACCCAGATCACCGCGGTGAAAATCATCGGGAACGTCCCGAACATGCGTTCGAGCTCGCCATAATGCATGCCGAACTGATAGACGCTGCTGATCGCGAGCCCGACTAACGACAGCAGGAAGGCGGTCACCGCGTGGCGGCTCCGCGCGAGGAGTAGTATGGAACCCAGCACCGACCCCCACACGCCCAGCGCCCAGCCAACATTGGCCCACAACGGAAAACTGTAGAAATAGGCCTGCTGCTCGGCGGTGAAGGCGGCCATATAGTCGGGATTTTTGAGCTTGGTCATCACATAATCGAACGCGCCGAACGCATTCCACAACAGCGATACGATGCCGACCACCCACAGATGCCACGGCGTTTTTCCAGCTTCGGTCATAATCATCTCCCTCCCCAGACAGATGGCGCGAGCCTAACAGCTTTTGCCGCAACGGCAACCGCGCTGCAGTAATCATATAACACACCTGCGGAGCTTACGAAACAAGATGCGCCTAGGTTGCCAAAACGCTTGGCAAGCCCGGTGGAGATCGCGATAGCCGCATCATGTGCGTCGTCGCCCTCGCCTGGCAGGTTCATGCCGACTGGCCGCTGATACTGATCGGCAACCGCGACGAGTTTCACGCCCGGCCTAGCGCGGCGCTGGCGGCGTGGGACGATGGCAGCGGCATCGCGGCGGGGCGTGATTTGTTGGCGGGAGGCACTTGGCTTGGCGCGCATCCGGCGAGCGGCCGGATCGTCGTGGTGACCAACGTCCGCGGCGCGCTGCCCGATCCGGCCAAGGAATCTCGCGGGGCGCTGGTGGTCGATTTGTTGCGTGGCGACGGGCGTTTTGCCGACCCAGCAGAGTATGATCTCGATCGTTTTAACGCGTTCAATTTGTTTGCGATGGGCGACGGCAAGGCGCGGTTGCTGACCAATCGGCCACGGCCTCAGATCACTCCGCTAAACCCCGGCATCCACGCGCTCGCCAACGAACCCGTCGACAGCCCTTGCCCGCGCGCCGAGCGCCTGCGCACCGCGGTGGCGGCGGTGGTCGACTCCCGAACGGACCCCCAAGGCCTGCTCGACACATTGACCGCTGAGGGCGATCCGGCGCTGTTCCTGAGCGGCGACGTCTATGGCACCCGCGCGTCAACGCTGGTTGCGGTGGCAGCGGATGGGAGCGGGCAGATCATCGAACGCCGATACGAAGCGGGCGGCCGCCCCGTTGGAACGACCGCCCTGCAATTTTGTATCGGCTGAAAATACCGTCGCCCCCCGAAGGCGGGGGCTGCTAGCGGCCTACTCCTGCTTCGCTGCGTAAACCGACAGCTGCCCCCGCCTACGCGGGGGCGATGAAGTAGCTATTTCGGCGCGATGACCATCAGCATCTGGCGGCCTTCGGTGCGCGGATGCGCCTCGACCTTTGCGATTTCCGACGTCAGTTCGGCGACGCGCTGCAGCACGTTGAGGCCGAGCTGGGTATGGCTCATTTCGCGGCCGCGGAAACGCATGGTCATCTTGACCTTGTCGCCTTCACCCAAAAAGTCAAAAACCTTGCGCATTTTCACATCGAAATCATGATCGTCGATATTCGGACGCATCTTGATCTCTTTGATTTCCTGCGTCTTCTGGCTCTTGCGCGCCAGGTTCGCCTTTTTCTGGGCTTCGTATTTGAACTTGCCCACATCGAGGAATTTGCACACCGGGGGATCGGCGTTCGGGGACACTTCGACCAGGTCCATGCCCACGGAAGCGGCCTGCTCGATCGCTTCGGCGGTCAGCATCACGCCCAGATTTTCGCCTTCCTCGTCGATCACGCGGACCTTCGGAGAAGCGATGAATTCATTGTATCGCGGGCCGTTTTTCGGCGGCATCGGCGCCATCGGGCGGCGAGTCGTGGGCGGTGGTATAGCTGTATCTCCTGATCGTTGACGGGTGACGTGCGGAATCAGCGCGATATGCGCACGCTATGCCCATATAGTGAACGCGCGCGCGCCGTAAAGGCCGCGCGTGGCATCGCGGTGACGCTTTTCGACCGACTGTGGCAGTCAGGCCACGCCGATCACCATTTGGTCGGCGCGGGATCGACGACGCGGAAACCGCCGGCGCCAATCTCGCTGACCTCCAGCGCGCGCTGGGCGATGCCGCGATTGTTGAAGCGGAAAATGCCGTCGATGCCGCCAAAACCGTCCGCCGCAAGCAGCTTGTTCACCGGAAAGCTCGTCCCGGGTTTCCAGTCGCGCGAAATGCGAACGGTCAGCAACACCGAGTCATAGCCCAGGCTGGAAAGCCGATAGGGCGCTCGGCCGAAACGGGTGCGGTATTTGGTCGCGAGCTGGCCATAGAGGCCGTCCGACACGCTGGCGAACCACGACCCACGCATCACCGCGCTGGTGCCGAGTGACGCGTCGGTGTTCCACAATTCGGTGCCGAGGATCTGGGTCTGCCCGCTCCCCTTGATCACCGGCACCGCGCGGATTGCATTGCCGCCGCTGTCGGCGATCAGGACCGCATCGATCGCGCCGGCATTGGCAATCCGCCGTGCTGCGCCGGTCAGCGCGGTGGCGCTGCGGTCATAGCTTTCGACCGCGACCAGCGTCCCGCCCGCCGCACTCACTGCGGAACGAAAGGCGGCTCCCGAACGATCGCCATAGACATTCTTGGGCACCAGCGCGCCAAAGCGCTGATGCCCCTTGCCGCGCGCAAAGGCGACGACGCGTTCGACCGACTGACCGGGAACAAAGCCCATGATGAAGACGCCGTTGCCCGCGACGCTGCTGTCGTTCGAGAAGCTGAGCACGGGCACCTTTGCGTCGCGCGCGATCGGCGCGACCGCGGTGACATCTTCACTGAGCAGCGGACCGAGGATCAGCCGGTTGCCGTCGGCCACCGCCTGCCGCGCCGCTGCCGCCGCGCCGAGCGCGGTATCATAAGTCGTGATGCGAACACGCTCGGTACGCGAATCGAGCAAGGCCAGCGTCGTCGCATTAGCGATTGCGGTGCCGACATCGGCGTTGGGTCCGGTCTGCGGTACCAGCAGCGCGACGCGGTGGCGGTCGGTGTCGGTGGGCAGCCCGGGGCCGACATTGTCGGTCGGGGTTTCGGGCGGCGGCGGTGTCGCCGGTCCACCGGTTTTCGGGACGACCTGACACGCGGCGAGCAACCCCGCCATCGCCACTGCACCGAGTCCGCGCAGCATCTGCCGCCGCGGCGACGCATATGCTTGGCGCTCGGCAGCAGTTTCTGCCATTTTCGGCGTCATGCCAGATTCGACCATCTCAAATTCTCCCTTGCCCGGTCTCTATATCGTCGCGACACCCATCGGCAACCTCGGCGACATCACCGCACGCGCCGGGGCGATGCTGGCACGCGCCGACCTGATCGCGGCAGAGGATACCCGGGTGACCGCCAAGCTGTTGTCGCATCTGGGTTTGCGCGTACCGATGACCCCTTATCACGATCACAGCGACGAACGGACGCGCGCGGCGCTGGTGGCGCGTATGGCCGACGAAGTTGTCGTTTTGGTATCTGACGCGGGCACCCCGCTGATATCGGACCCCGGTTACAAGCTGGTTCGGGACGCGCGCGCCGCCGGGCGGCACGTCGCCACCCTGCCCGGCCCCTGCGCCGCGATCGCGGCGATCACCCTGTCGGGGCTGCCCAGCGACCGGTTTCTGTTTGCCGGGTTTCTGCCGTCAAAAACCAAGGCCCGCGCTGACATGCTCGCCGAGTTTGCCGGACTGCGTGCCACGCTGGTGTTCTACGAGAGCGGACCGCGTCTTGCCTCGGCGCTCGCCGCGATGGCCGAGGGGCTCGGCAACCGCCAGGCGGCCGTCGCGCGCGAGATCAGCAAGATGTTCGAGGAATGCGTCACCGGGACGTTGACCGAACTCGCCGCCCGCTATGCCGACGCGCCGCCCAAGGGCGAGATCGTCGTCGTGGTCGGCCCGCCGGGCGAAGCCGCGATCGAACAGGCCGACGACGCGACGCTCGACACCGCGCTGCGCGAGGCGATGGCCGACAAGCCGGTTGCACAAGCCGCGAAAGCGGTCGCCAAGCGCTTCGGCCTTAATCGCCACGACATTTATGCCCGCGCCCTGACGCTGAAGGATGCCGATTGAAGCGCACCGCCGCCGAAGCCCGCGGCCGCAAGGCAGAGCGCCGCGCGGCATGGTGGCTGCGCCTCCACGGCTGGCGCATCTTGGGCGCGCGACTGCGCGTCGCGGCGGGCGAAGTCGGCCAGGTCGCAGGGCGCGGCCGCATAGTCGCTTTCATCGAGGTGACTTGGCGCGAGCGGCCCGAAGACCTCGATCTGGCGGGCGATCAATATCGTCTGCGCCGTGTCGCGGCGGCGGCAGAAATGCTCGGCTCACGCTTTGCCCGACCGCAGGACGACATCCGCATCGACGTGATGCGCCTTGCGCCCGGGCGCCTGCCACGCCATCTGGTCCACGTCTGGCAACCCTGAGGAATATCGAATGACCCTGCGCGCCGCAGTGCAAATGGACCCGATGGATGGCATCAACATCGGAGGCGACAGCAGCTTTGCCCTGATGCTGAAGGCCCTCGAACGCGGGTACACCCTCTATCATTACGACGTCCGCGGGCTGACGTGGGAGGCCGGGCGGCTGACGACGAAGGCGCACCGCGTGCTCGACGTCAAGCGCGAGGCGGAGGCGCACTATAGTTTCGGTGACGAGGTCACCCTTGATCTTGGCCGCGACGTCGATGTCGTGCTGATGCGGCAGGATCCGCCCTTCGACCTCGGTTACCTGACCGGCACGTGGCTGCTCGAGCGGATCGCCAATGAGACGCTCGTGGTCAACGACCCAGTCTCAGTCCGCAACGCGCCCGAAAAAGTCTTCGTCCTCGACTTCCCCGAATATATGCCGCCGACGATGGTCACCCGCGACCTCGACGCGGTGAAGGATTTTCAGGCGCGCCACGGCGCCGTTGTGATCAAGCCGCTGCATGGCAATGGCGGCAAGGCGGTGTTCCGCATCGACGCCGACGGCAGCAATTTGGGCGCGCTGGTCGAGCTGTTCGGTCAGGTGTGGCCCGAACCCTTCATGGTCCAGCAGTTCCTGCCCAGCGTGTCGCAGGGCGACAAACGCATCGTGCTGATCGACGGCGAGGTTGCTGGCGCGATCAACCGCAAGCCCGGCGAAGGCGAATTCCGCTCCAACCTGGCGGTCGGAGGCTATGCCGAAGCCGCGACGCTGACCCCGCGCGAACAGGAAATCTGCGACGTTCTAGGGCCGCAGTTGCGCGAGCGCGGCCTGGTCTTTGTCGGCATCGACGTGATCGGCGGCGAATGGCTGACCGAAATCAACGTCACCTCGCCGACCGGCATCGTCGCGATCGACCGCTTCAACAACAGCGATACGGCGGGCATGATCTGGGACGCGATCGTTCGACGGATCGGCTGACGCACTCCGCGCGTTACACCCGCCATGACCGATTTCATCCTGACCCTGATCCAGAGCTGGGGCTATATGGGGATATTCATCCTCATGTTCCTCGAAAATGTGTTCCCGCCGATCCCCTCCGAAGTCATCATGGGCCTCGGCGGCATTGCTGTCGCCAAGGGCCATTTCGATTTCTGGACCCTCGTCGCGGTCGCGGTGGCGGGCACGACCGTCGGCAATTGGGTGTGGTACGGGATCGGGCGCTGGATCGGCTATCAGCGGCTCAAGCCCTTTATCGACCGCCACGGTCGCTGGCTGACGCTCGACTGGGCCGAGGTGGAAAAGCTGCACAACTGGTTTCTGAAATATGGCCCCGGCATCGTCTTCGTTGCGCGCTTCATGCCCGTCGCGCGCACGATGGTGTCGTTGCCCGCGGGCATGGTGAAGATGAACCAGGCAAAATTCCTGCTGTGGACCGCGGCGGGATCGACGATCTGGATCAGCGCGCTCGCCGGGGCGGGCAACTGGTTCGGCGGCAGGTTCGCCAATCTGGATGCGTTCGTCGGTCCGGTGGCGCTGGTTGCGATCGGGTCGCTGGTGCTGCTGTATCTCTATCGCGTGGTCACTTGGAAGCCGACGCAGGCTGACTAAGCCCGCGGGTGCGCGCTGCGATAAATGTCGAGCAGGTGCGCGGCATCAACCGCGGTGTACACCTGCGTTGAAGCGAGGCTCGCGTGGCCGAGCAATTCCTGCAAGCTGCGCAAATCGGCGCCGCCCGCCAGCAGATGCGTCGCGAAGCTGTGGCGCAGGGCGTGCGGCGTCGTGCGTTCGGACAGCCCCAGCGCGCGCCGCGCCGTCCGAACGCTGGCGCGCACGACGCCGGGCGCCAGCGGCCCGCCCCGCGCGCCAAGGAACAACGGTGTGTCCTTCGCGATCGGATAGGGGCAGGCTTCGACATAGCGCGTAACGGCGCCTGCCACCGCAGGGAGGATCGGCACGATGCGGACCTTGTTCCGTTTGCCGGTGACGCGCAGCGTCTCGCCCAGCGGCAGCGCAGCGCCGGTCAAGCTCAAGGCTTCCCCGATGCGGAGCCCCGCGCCATAGAGCAGCAGCAGCAACGCGAAATCGCGGGCGCCAGTCCAGCCCTGCCGGGCATTATCCTCGACATCCTGCGCCAGCGCGAGCGCTTCGGTGGGCGAGACGGGGCGCGGCAGCCCCTTCTTGACCCGCGGCCCGCGCAACGGCGGCACGCTCGCGCCCGAGCCGCCGACGAAGCGCAGGAAGCTGCGCAGCGCCGAAAGCTCGCGCGCTGCCGACACATTGCCCAGCCCCTGGGCACGGCGGTCGGCGAGATAGGCGCGCAGGTCGTTGGGGGTCAGTTTCGCCAGCATCAGGCCATCGACGGCGCCACCGCGGTGCTCCGACAGGAAGGCATAGAAGCGTCCGGCGGTGGCGATATAGGCGCGACGCGTATGCTTCGACCGGCGCTTTTCATACGCCAGATGGGCATCCCAATCGCGGATCAAATCGAGGCTCACTCAAAATCCCATGCGTGCTGAGCTTGTCGAAGCACTGCTCTTCGCTCGACGGTGAAGGAAAAACGGTCCTTCGACAAGCTCAGGACAAACAGAGCATGGGTAGCCTTAACCCGTCCGGACCACCGCGGAAAGGATCGAGTCGAGCAGCAATATGCCCTCATCGGTCACTGTCAGTTGGTCGCCCTCCAGCGTCATCAGTGCCTGATCGGCCAACCGTGCTACCGCATTGGCATCGACAAACGCCTCGCGCCCCAAACCACTCCGCATCTCGATCCGCGCCAGATCGACGCCCTCGGTCAGCCGCAACCCCATCAACATCGCCTCGGTTGCTCGTTCGTGCGCCGGCAGGTCGGCTTCGACCTTCAGCCCGTGGCCGTTGCGCGCCACCGCCGTGATGAAATTCTCGGGCTTCTTGTGGCGCTCGGTCGCCTGTCCCAATCGCCGCCCATGCGCGCCGGGACCGACGCCGGCATAATCGGCGTAGCGCCAGTAAGCGAGGTTGTGGCGGCTCTCCTGGCCGACGTGGGCATGGTTCGACACTTCGTAGCGCGGCAGGCCCGCGGCGACTGTCATCGCCTGCGTCACGTCGAACAGGTCGGCGGCGGCGTCGCCATCGGGGATGGTGAGGTCGCCCTTGGCTGCGAGTGTTGCAAAGCGGGTGCCGGGCTCAATGGTGAGTTGGTATAGCGAGAGATGCTCGGTGCCGAACGCCAGCGCGCCCGCCAATTCGCTTTCCCACGCCGCCAGCGTCTGGCCGGGGCGCGCATAGATCAGGTCGAAGCTGACGCGCGCGAAATGCTCCTGCGCCGTCGCAATGGCGCGCCGCGCCTCGTCCTCGCTGTGCGCGCGGCCCAAGAATTCAAGCACTTTGGTATCGAAGCTCTGAACCCCGATCGAGACGCGATTCACCCCGGCGACGGCGAGGTCGGCGAAATTGGCGACCTCGACCGAGTTGGGGTTGGCCTCCAATGTGATCTCGACATCATCGGTCAAGCCCCATTCGGCCGCCGCTGCCGCAATCACCGCCGCGACCGTGGTAGGAGGCATCAGGCTGGGCGTACCACCGCCGAAAAAGATCGACCCGACCGAGCGATCCGGCAGCAACGCCGCCTCATGACGCAAATCGGCGAGCAGGGCATCGCGCCATACCGCCTGATCGACGCTCTCGCGGACATGGCTGTTGAAGTCGCAATAGGGGCATTTCGACACGCAAAACGGCCAATGGACATAAAGTGCGAGCGGTTCGGCCATGGGCGAGGGTATAAGCTCAACTCGATAAAATAGCACGTCGCCCCCGCGAAGGCGCGGGCCGCTATCGGTTTTAATGGCGACGAAGGGCAAAACCTCCCCCGGTCCCGCCTTCGCGGGGGCGACAGATTCAAAACACGCCCGCCACCAGCTTCGCAAATGCATCCGCGCGGTGGCTGATCGCGTGCTTCTCCGCCGGATCGATTTCCGCGTAAGTCAGCGACTTACCGGTCGGAACAAACACCGGATCATAACCAAAGCCCAGCAACCCGCGCGGCGGCCAGGTCAGGCTGCCTTGCGCGCGGCCCTCGAACACTTCGGCATGGCCATCGGGCCATGCCAGCGCGAGAGTACAGACGAAGCAGGCGCTGCGGTCGACGTCCGGCCCCTGCTCGGCGAGCAGTCCTTCGACCTTGCCCATCGCCATATACCAGTCGCGGCCCGCCCATGGCTTACCCGGCTCGCCTTCGAAGGCCTGCCGTTCGGCCCAGTCTGCGGTGTAAACGCCCGGGCGCCCGCCCAGCGCGGCAACTTCCAGCCCGCTGTCGTCGGCAAGCGCAGGAAGCCCCGCCGCCGACGCGCTCGCATGGGCCTTCAGCAACGCATTGTCGCGGAACGTCGTCCCCGTCTCCTCGGGCTCGGGCAGGCCGAGGTCGCCCGCCGACACCGGTTCGATGCCATAGGGTTCGAGCAACGCCCGAATCTCGCGCACCTTGCCCGCATTATGGCTGGCGATGACGAGTTTGCCGGGGTTGAGTTTTCGACGCGACATCAACCTGCCCTATCTTTCGTCATGCCGGACTTGATCCGGCAGCCAGTCCAGCGACGGCGGCGTGGACCCCCGGATCAGGTCGGGGTGACAACGTTTATTACCGCCCCGTCGCCTTGTCCTGCGCCGCGAAAATCTCGGTGCAGCCGATGCGCGCCAGCCGCAGCAACCGCAGCAGGCCTTCCTCGTCATAGGTCGCGCCCTCGGCGCTCGCCTGCACTTCGACGATCTGGCCGCGGCCGGTCAACACGAAATTGCCGTCGGCCTCCGCGACCGAATCCTCGTCATAATCGAGGTCGAGCACCGGGGTGCCGTTGTAGATGCCGCACGAAATCGCGCCGACCTTGTCGACGATCGGATCCTCGGCAATTGTCTTGGCTTCGAGCAGCGTGTCGACCGCCAGCCGCAGCGCGACCCATGCGCCCGAAATCGACGCGGTGCGGGTGCCGCCGTCGGCTTGGATCACGTCGCAATCGATGACGATCTGGCGCTCGCCGAGCTTCTTCATATCGACCACGGCGCGCAGGCTGCGCCCAATAAGACGCTGAATTTCCTGCGTCCGCCCCGACTGCTTGCCCTTCGCTGCTTCGCGGCTGCCGCGGGTGTGCGTCGCGCGGGGCAGCATGCCATATTCGGCGGTCACCCACCCCTGCCCCTTGCCGCGCAGGAACGGCGGCACCTTTTCATCGACGCTGGCTGTCACCAGCACCTTGGTATTGCCAAAGCTGACGAGCACGCTGCCCTCGGCATGGATGGTGAAGGCGGTTTCGATGGCGATGGGGCGCATCTGATCGGGGGCGCGGCCGGATGGGCGCATGGGGGATTCTCCTGTGAATGTGTGCGGCGCGCTTAGCGGGGCATGCGGCGGTTGGCCAGAGCATAGCTTGCCCCCACGCCCCCGCGTCCCTAAATCCCCACCATGACCACCGCGCCGATCACCGAACTCACCACGCGCGCCCGCGACGTGTTCCGGCTGGTCGTCGACGCGTATTTGGAAACCGGACAGCCGGTCGGGTCGCGCACGCTGTCGAAGCTCGCGGCGCTCAACCTTTCCCCCGCATCAATCCGCAACGTCATGCAGGATCTGGAGGAATTCGGCCTGCTTGCCAGCCCGCACACCAGCGCGGGGCGGCTGCCGACCGAACAGGGCCTGCGCCTGTTCGTCGACGGCATGATGCAGGTCGCCGAGCCGAGCGCCGAAGACCGCGCGCAGATCGAGGCGAGCCTGTCCGACGCGGGTCCGATCGAAAGCGCGCTCGCGCAGGCGACCTCCGCGCTTTCCGGCCTGTCCGCGTGCGCCGGTCTCGTGCTCGTGCCCAAGCACGAACGCATCCTCAAACAGGTCGCGTTCGTGCCGCTGTCGGACGCGCAGGCGCTCGTCGTGCTTGTCGCGGGCGACGGCGCGGTCGAGAACCGCGTTATCGACACTCCGCCCGGGCTCGACCCGTCGGCGTTGGTCGAGGCAGGCAATTATATCAGCGCGAGGCTGGGGGGGCTGACGCTGACCGAGGCGATGGCGCGGGTGCGGCACGAGATCGAGGCCGAGCGTATCGCGATCGACCGCGCGGCGCAGGATCTGGTCAGCCGCGGGCTGGCGATCTGGTCGTCCGACGGCGCCGACCGCCCAGTGCTGATCGTGCGCGGTCAGGCCAATCTGCTCGACGACAGCGCGGTCGGCGACCTCGACCGCGTTCGCCAGCTGCTCGACGAACTCGAAACCAAGCAGGACATCGCGCAATTGCTCGACAGCGCGCGCGACGGCAGCGCAACCCGCATTTTCATCGGATCAGAGAATAAATTATTCTCGCTTTCGGGCTCTTCCGTGATAGCGGCGCCCTATCGCGGATCGGACGGGCGCGTGGTCGGCGTGGTCGGGGTTATCGGCCCCACCCGCTTGAACTATGCCCGCATCGTTCCCATGGTGGATTTCACCGCACAATCGCTCTCCAGACTGATACGATAGGTTTATGACGAACATCGAAAATGACACCCCGGTCGACGACAGCGCGACCCCCGCAACCGACGCTCCCGAGGCGGCAGCGCCCGAGAATGATGAAGTCGCCCAGCTGCACGAACAGCTCGCCGCGGTGCAGCAAGACCTGCTCTACGCGCGCGCCGAAACGCAGAATCTGGGCCGCCGCAAGGAAAAGGAAATTGCCGACGCGCACGCCTATGCCGCGACCAAATTTGCGCGCGACATCCTATCGGTCGCCGACAACCTCGGCCGCGCGCTTGCCGCGCTCAGCGACGAACAGCGCGCGTCGGACGCGATCAAGCCGCTGATCACGGGCCTTGAAGCGACCGAGCGCGAATTGCTCAGCGTCTTCGAACGCAACGGCATTACCCGCATCGCCGCGGTCGGCCTGCCGCTCGACCCGAACCAGCATCAGGCGATGCTGGAGATTCCGAGCAGCGATGCGGAACCCGGCACGATCGTGCAGGAAATGCAGGCTGGTTATATGATGAAAGACCGGCTGCTACGTCCGGCGATGGTTGCGGTGGCGAAGGCGGGTTAAATTCTTCCCCTCCCTTGCAGGGAGGGGAGAAGCTACGCCGCTTTGCGCATCTTCATCAGCTTCTTCAGAACCATCTCGCGCTTCAACCGCGACAGATGGTCGATGAACAAAATGCCTTCAAGATGGTCATGCTCGTGCTGGATGCACGTCGCCATCAGCCCGGTCATGCGTTCCTGGTGATGCTTGCCATCTTCATCCTGCCAATCAACGGTTACCTCGGCGGGGCGCGTCACATCGGCATATTGTTCGGGGACCGACAGGCAGCCTTCCGAATAGACGCTATGTTCCTCGCTCTCGTCGGAAAACACGGGGTTGATGAACACGCGCGGCTCGCGGATCACGTTTTTGCCCTCTTCATCCTCGGGATCGGGTTCCTGCAAGTCGATCACCAGGATGCGCTTCGCCACCCCGACCTGAATCGCCGCCAGCCCGATACCGGGCGCGTCATACATCGTCTCGAACATATCGGCGACCAACTGCTTCAGCTCTGCATCGAAGGTCTCGACGGGCTTGGAAATGACGCGCAGCCGGGGATCCGGGGTCTCTATGATAGGGAGTAAGGCCATGGGGGTCAGGTATGGTCGGCGGAGCGTTGGGTCAAGGGGGCTAGCGTTTACGCCGCCGCTTTGCCTTTAGCTCGCTTTCGGTGTGAGCATATTCGGGCGGCAGTTCGTATTTCCCGAATCTATCGTAGTGACGCGAACTTTTGGCTGACTGTGCCTTCATCATCCGCAGGCTTCGCCAATTCAAAAATATTGTCCAAATGACAGCCCAAATTAGTAGCGTTGCTAGCCGCGTAATAGGTTCGCTCAGCGTATCCACGCCGACGAAAGGGGCGAATATGGCGATTGGGACTATAGCGGGCACGAGCATTACACCCGTCATCCGGCTTGCGGTATTGCCAATGCCCGTGATCAACCCATTTGCGAATTTTCGATCTAAACTCGACTTAGCTCCGAGCTCACCCCACCGGCCTCCGCGCCCGTAGCGCCTGAGCCAACGTCCCCTCATCAAGATAATCGAGTTCACCCCCCACCGGCAGACCATGCGCCAGCTGCGTCAGCCGCACCGGATAGCCCTCCAGCCGTTCGGCCAGATAATGCGCGGTCGTCTGCCCCTCCAGCGTCGCATTCATCGCCAGCACGACCTCGTCGATGCCGCCCGCGGCGACGCGCGCGACCAGCGCGTCGATCGCCAGGTCCTGCGGACGGATGCCCTCCAGTGCCGAGAGTCGCCCACCCAGCACATGATATTTGCCGGGAAACAACCGCGATTTGTCGAGCGCCCACAGGTCCGACACCTCCTCGACGACGCACAGCGACCGCGCATCGCGGCGCGGGTCGGCGCAGATCGCGCAGGGGTCGTGCGTGTCGACATTGCCGCAGATGGTGCAGGTGACGAGCCGTTCGGACACCGTTTGCAACGCCGCGAGCAGCGGCACGAACGCGGACTCGCGTTTCTTCATCAAATGCAGCACCGCGCGCCGCGCCGACCGCGGGCCGAGGCCGGGGAGACGGGCGAGTTGCTGGACGAGGGCTTCGATTTCGGTGGAGGCCATGGTGAGGTGGTAGTGGCGCGCAGGGATGCGCGCAATATCCCTTCCCGACACCCTCCTCGTCACCCCGAACTTGATCCGGGGTCCATGCCGCCGGCGCCGCAATGGATGCCGGATCAAATCCGGCATGACGAAGAAGCCGAGCATCAATCTTGCACAACCCCGCATCCTCCGCCAAAGCCCGCACCATGCGTATCGCCTTCATGGGAACGCCGCCCTTTGCGGTGCCGACGCTCGCTGCGCTGCACGCCGCGGGCCACGACATCGCGGCCGTCTATACCCAGCCGCCGCGCCCGGCGCAGCGCGGCAAGAAATTTCAGAAAAGCCCGGTGCAGGTCTGGGCCGAAGACCATGGCCTGCCGGTCCGCACGCCCAAAAGCCTGAAGGGCGCCGAGGAGCAGGCCGCGTTCGCCGCGCTGAACCTCGATATCGCAGTCGTCGCCGCCTACGGCCTGATCCTGCCGCCCGCGATCCTCGATGCGCCGCGCGAGGGATGCCTCAATGTCCATGGTTCGATCCTGCCACGCTGGCGCGGCGCCGCGCCGGTGCAGCGCGCCATCCTGGCGGGCGACGCCGAAACCGGGGTGACGATCATGCAGATGGACGTCGGGCTCGACACCGGCGCGATGCGGCTGGTCGAGCCGACCCCGATCGGACGCAAGACTGCGGGCGTGCTGACGCACGAACTCGCCGAAATGGGCGCGCTTATGATGCGGCGGGTGCTGAGCGAGCTCCACGCCTTTCCGCCGGTGCCGCAGCCCGACGACGGCGTCACCTATGCCGCCAAGATCGACAAGAGCGAAGCGCGGCTCGATTTCTTGGTCGGCGCGGTGCAGGTCGAACGCCAGATACGCGCGTTCAACCCGCTACCGGGGGCGTTTTTCGAGCTGGAGGGCGATCGCTACAAGATATTGGCGGCCGAGGTTGTGCATCCTGGCGAGACGGTCGCGGGGGCGGCGCCCGGTGTGACGCTCGACGATGCTCTCACCATCGCCTGCAACCCCGGCGCGATCCGCGCGACGCGGGTTCAGCGTGCGGGCAAGCCTGCGATGGAAGCGGGCGAATTGCTGCGCGGGCGGGCGATTTCGGCGGGGACGCGGCTTACCTAATTCCGTTCGCATCGAGCGTAGTCGAGATGCCCATCGGTGGTGTGCGCCTTCGGGGTGTCTCGACTTCGCTCGACACGAACGGCTAAAGGGGCGGCGATGACAAGATTTGCCCTCACCATCGAATATGACGGCCGCCCTTACATGGGCTGGCAGCGGCAGGCGCATGGCCCCAGCGTTCAGCAGGCGATCGAGGAAGCGATCCACCGCTTCACCGCCGAGACGGTGCAGGTGTTCAGCGCCGGGCGCACCGACGCCGGGGTCCATGCCATCGCAATGCGCGCGCATGTCGACATCGAAAAGTCACTGACTCCGTTCAAGCTGACCGAGGCGCTCAATGCCCAGCTGCGCCCCGCACCGATCGCGGTCCTTGCCGCGGAGGTCGTCCCCGACGACTGGCACGCGCGCTTTGCGTGCATCGGGCGGTCTTACGAATATCGCATCGTCAACCGCCGCGCGCCGCTGACATGGGACAAGGGGCTGTCGTGGCAGGTCGCGCGGCCCTTGAACGCCGATGCGATGCACGCCGCGGCGCAGGCGCTCGTCGGCCTGCATGATTTCACCACCTTTCGGTCGGCGCATTGCCAGTCGCAAAGCCCGGTGAAGACGCTCGATAAGCTGACCGTCAGCCGCCACGGCGACGAGCTGATCATCGAGGCTGCGGCGCGCAGCTTTCTGCACCATCAGGTTCGATCGATGGTCGGAAGTCTGTCGCTGGTCGGGCATGGAAGATGGTCGGCGGGGGATCTGAAGGATGCGCTGGCGGCGGCGGATCGCAATGCGCTGGGGCTGAATGCCCCGCCGGATGGGTTGTATTTTGTCGGAGCGACTTATCCCTGATCCCTCTCCCCTTGGGGAAGAGGACCGAACGAAAAAGGGCGGCCCTCTCGGACCGCCCTTCCCTAAATCGCTAGCCTGCGCGCTTATACCTTTTCGGCGTAATACAGCGGCGCGTGCTCGTTCAAAATCTGAAGGATCTTCGCCTGCGCGGTCTTTTCGTCGCTCTCTTCCATCGCGCCGAGTTCGCGCGCGAGGCGGCTCGATGCCGCTTCAAAGATCTGGCGCTCCGAATAGCTCTGCTCGGGCTGGTCGTCGGCGCGGAACAGGTCGCGCGTCACTTCGGCGATCGACACCAGGTCACCCGAATTGATCTTCGCTTCATATTCTTGCGCGCGGCGCGACCACATGGTGCGCTTGACCTTCGGCTTCGTGGTCAGCACCTGCAGCGCTTCTTTCAGGGTCTTGTCCGACGACAGCTTGCGCATCCCGACGCCTTCGGCCTTGTTCGTCGGTACGCGAAGCGTCATTTTTTCCTTTTCGAAGCGCAGAACATAGAGTTCGAGCTGCATCCCGGCGATTTCCGATTTCTGCAACTCGATGACGCGCCCCACGCCATGTTTGGGATAAACGACATAATCACCGACTTCGAACAAGAGCGTGCTTACGGACATGCAAATTCCTTTTGTTGTGCCTTGACCCCGATCTGAAACTGCGACAACAACGGCGTATCCCACCCTCTAGCCAAGGGGGAACAGCATTCGGTCGGCGCTAGCCAGTCAGAGTGACAAGGGATATGGCTCCATCGGAACGCCGCGAAACGCCCCAGCCCGAGACGGGAAGAGGCAGAATGTCAGCGCGTTGATATTTATTATAACAGATTCGCAACAAAATTGCCACCCCCGCCCGGGGATGCGCGAGCGCACCGCCTTGACGGCTGGGTGAACCCGTTTCAGGTTGCAACCAAATCGTGGAATGGGAGCGGATATGAACGATCAGATCTGGTGGATTACCGGCGCCTCCTCGGGCATCGGCGCGGCGCTGGCACGGGCGCTGGGGGCCCGCGGCGCAAAGCTGATCCTGTCGGGACGCAACATCGCCGCTCTGGAAGCCGCCGCCGCCGATTGCGGTACCGAGACGCTGGTGCTGCCGTTCGAGGCGACCGATTATGCCGCCCTCCCCGCAATCGCCGCGCAGGCGTGGGGCTGGCAGGGCCGCATCGACGGCCTCGTCAACAATGCCGGTATCTCGCAGCGCAGCCTGGCGATCGACACCGACTTTGCCGTCTATCAACAGATTGTCGCGGTCGACCTGCTCGCCCCCATCGCGCTGACCCAGCAACTGCTGCCGCGCATGGTCGGCGCCGGCGGCGGCCAGATTGTCGCGATTTCCAGCGTCGCAGGCATCACCGGGGTGCCGCTGCGTAGCGCCTATTGCGCCGCCAAGCACGGCCTCATCGGCTATCACGATAGCGTGCGGGCCGAGAATGAGCATCTGGGGCTGAAGGTTCTCGTGGTCGCGCCGGGGTCGGTCCAGACCAATGTCAGCCGCAACGCGCTGAACGCCGATGGCAGCGTGCGCGGGGAAAGCGACGCCGCGATCGACAACGGCCTGTCGCCCGATTTCGCCGCCGCGCAGATCGTGGCCGCGGTCGATGCCGGGACGCGCGAACTGGTGGTGGCTGAAGGCGCCGAGGCGGCGATCGCGGCGCTGCGCCGCAGCGACCCCGACGCACTGTTCGACCGGATGAGCGCGATGGTGCAGGCGGGCTATGCGGCGCAGATGAAGGCGGCGAGCGCGTCCTAGGCAGCGGCTAACGACTGGTTGCGGACGTTTCTTCTCCCCTCCCGCCTGCGCGGGAGGGGATACTCGCGCCCTTTGCCAACGTCCGCCCCCACCCCGACCCCGACAAAAAAGCCCCGCCGGATCGCTCCGACGGGGCCTTTTTTAGCCCGCAGGCAGATGCGTTAACCCGCAGCCAGTGCCGCGAGGAGCAGGATCGCCACGATGTTGGTGATCTTGATCATCGGGTTGACCGCCGGACCCGCGGTATCCTTGTACGGATCGCCGACGGTGTCGCCGGTCACCGCGGCCTTATGGGCCTCGCTACCCTTGCCACCGTGGTTGCCGTCTTCGATATATTTCTTCGCATTGTCCCATGCACCGCCGCCCGAGGTCATCGAGATGGCAACGAAAAGACCGCCGACGATCACGCCGAGGAGCAATGCGCCAAGCGCTTCGAGCGCCGCGACCTGCCCCGCCACCGCCAGGATGACGAAATAGACGACGATCGGTGCCAGCACCGGCAGCAGTGACGGGATGATCATTTCCTTGATCGCCGCCTTGGTCACCAGATCGACCGTGCGCGCATAATCGGGCTTGCTCTCATAGGTCATGATGCCCGGGTTGTTCTTGAACTGGTCGCGAACATCCTTGACCACCTCGCCCGCTGCGCGGCCGACCGCAGTCATGCCCATTGCTCCGAACAGGTACGGCAGCAACGCGCCGAGCAGCAGCCCGACGATGACATAAGGCGACGACAGCGAGAACGTCAGCGGCTCGGTCAGCCCGAGCTTCGCCGAATATTCGGTAATGTCGGCGGTGTAGGTACCGAACAGCACCAGCGCCGCGAGACCCGCCGAGCCGATCGCATAACCCTTGGTCACCGCCTTGGTCGTGTTGCCCACGGCGTCGAGCAGGTCGGTCTTTTCGCGCACCGACTCATCGAGTCCCGCCATTTCGGCAATGCCACCGGCATTGTCGGTGACCGGGCCATAAGCGTCGAGCGCCACAACCATGCCCGCCAGCGCGAGCATTGCGGTGGCGGCAAAGGCGATGCCGATGATGCCCGCCAGGATATAGGCGATGATGATGCCCGCACAGATGACCAGCGTCGGCAGCGCCGTCGATTCAAGGCTGATCGCCAGCCCCTGAATGACGTTGGTGCCGTGGCCGGTTTCCGATGCCTTGGCGATCGACCGCACCGGGCGATAGTTGGTCCCGGTGTAATATTCGGTGATCCAGATGATCAGCCCGGTGATGACAAGGCCAAGCAGCGAGCAATAGAACAGATCCATGCCGTTAAAGGTCGTGCCGACCACATCGGTGGTCATGTCGCCCTGCAGGATATAGCTGGTCGAGAACCAGATCGCCGGGACCGAGAGGACCGCGGTGACCAGGAAGCCCTTGTACATCGCGCCCATCACGTTGGTTCCGCCGCCCAGGCGGACGAAATAGGTACCGATGATCGAAGTAATGATGCAGACGCCGCCCATCAGCAGCGGCAGGCTCATCAACGGCACGAGCATATCGCCCGCACCCTTCAGCAGCAGCGCCATCAGCACCATCGTGGCGCCGACAGTGACGACATAGGTCTCGAACAGATCGGCGGCCATACCGGCGCAGTCGCCGACATTGTCACCGACGTTATCGGCGATCACCGCAGGGTTGCGTGGATCGTCTTCAGGGATTCCGGCCTCGACCTTGCCGACCAGATCGGCCCCGACGTCGGCGGCCTTGGTAAAGATACCGCCGCCCAGGCGCGCGAAGATCGAGATCAGCGAGGCGCCGAACGCCAGCGCGACGAGCGCGTCGACGACGGTGCGATCCTCACCGCCAACGGTGAACCCACCGGGACCGATCAGATACCAGAAAAAGACCGAGATCGCGAGCAGGGCGAGGCCTGCCACCAGCATGCCGGTTATCGCGCCGGCGCGGAACGCCATGGTCAGGCCCGCCTGAAGGCCCGTCTGCGCCGCAGCGGCGGTGCGGACGTTGGCTTTCACCGAGATATTCATGCCGACGAAACCGGCCACGCCCGACAGAACGGCGCCGATAACAAAGCCGGTCGCCGAAATCGCGCCAAGGAAAAACCCGACGAGAATGGCGACAACGACGCCGACAATGGCGATGGTGCGATATTGGCGGCCCAGATAGGCCTTGGCGCCTTCCTGAATGGCGGCGGCAATTTCCTGCATCTTTTCATTACCCGGCGAGGCGCTGAGCACCTGACGCGAGGTAATGAAGCCATAGAGCACGGCAATAAGGCCGCACGCTATCGCGATCATAACCGGATCAATCATGAATTTCCTTCCCCATTGAGCGGGGCGGAGTCAGGTGAATAGTCGAGCACGTCCGACTTATGATTGCCGGTTCGCCCTCTCCCCTGATGCGACCGCCCCTAAATTTGGACGCCGCGTTATGGGAAGAAAGAAAGCCTAGGGCAAGCCCGGTTTTTCGGCACATTTGTAACGGTTTCGCGTCAGTGTGTGAAACCGAGACGATCGGGCAGCACAATGCGCTGGGCGCGGTGCGTCAGCACAATTCCCGCGCCCACTCCGGCATGGCCGATCGGCGTCGCCAAGACATTCAGCCCCGCCGCAATTTCGCGGATTGCTCCCGTCGCGCCGGGATCGGCAGCGAACAACAGCTGATAATCATCGCCCGCCGTCGCCGCCGCGAGCCGCGTGTCGACGACATCGGGGCGCACGGCGAGCAACGCCGCCGACAGCGGCACCGCCTCGAGCATCAGCACAAACTCGCACCCGCTCGCGTCCGCCATGCGTTGTGCGTCGATCAGCAGCCCGTCGGACACATCCATCATCGCGTGAACATGCGGCACCACCGCCTGCCCGAATGTCAGCTGCGGCTGCGGGCGGCGATAGGCGGTGAGGCAGGTCTCGTTCGCCTCCTCCTGCCCCAGCCGCATCGCCAGCCCCAGCCCCGCATTGCCGATCGAACCGGTGACCCACAGCTGATCGCCCGGTTTCGCGCCGCCACGCGAGGGCGCCCCGCCAGGAGGCGCACGGCCGATCGCGGTCAGCCCAAAGCTGCGCGGCGCGCCCGCAGGCACCCGCACCGTGTCGCCGCCAAGCAGGATGACGCCGAAGCGGCGCATCGCCAGGTCGAGACCTTCCACGAACGCCGCGTCCCATTGGTCGTCGCCGAGGCTGTAGCCGACAAGCACCCCGACCGGCGCCGCGCCCTTGGCGGCGAGGTCCGACAGGTTTACGGCGACGAGCTTCCACGCGACGTCCTGCGGGGTGTCGTCAGGCAGGAAGTGAATGCCCTCGACGATCATGTCGTGGGTGAGGACCAGCCCCTCCCACTCGGCCGCATCGTCGGCGAGCCCGCGCGCCGCGGGATCGGTCGCGATGGCGCGCAGGCGAGTGATGAAATCGGCTTCGGACATGCGCGACCCTCTCGCCCAAAACAATGTGCGCTAATTCCGTTCATGTCGAGCGAAGTCGAGACACGCGTAAGACACGCTGGGCATCGGCGTGTCACCACTTCGCTCGACGCGAACGGTTTCTAGCTATTCTTCCGCACGTCCTTACCAATCGCATCGAGCAGCCCGTTGGCAAACCCCGCCTCGCGCGCGTCGAAAAACGCTTTGGCGACATCGACATATTCGCTGACCACGGCACCGACCGGCACATCGCCGCGCGCGATCAGTTCATAGGCGCCGGCGCGCAGGATCGCCTTCATCGTGCGGTCGAGCCGCTCCATCGACCAGCCGCTGGCCAGCCGCGTTATGATCGCCGCGTCAATCTCTTCGGATCGCGCCAGCGTACCCTTCACGATATCGTCAAAAAATTCGATGTCGGCGCCGGCATATTCAGCATCCTCGATCGTCGCGCCGATGCGGTGCTGGTGGAATTCGTGGATCAGCTTGGCGACCGGCGTCGCTTCCATCTCGTGCTGATAGAGCGCCTGGACGGCGGCGAGACGGGCGGCGGAGCGAGACTGAGAGCGTTTGTTCATGGTTCTTTTCTTAGCTGAGACGCTGGCTGACCGATAGCGCGTGGGCGGGTAGCCCCTCGGCCCCGGCAAGCGCGACCGCAGCGGGGCCGATTGCAGCAAGGCTGGCGTCGTCGAGTGCGAGGAAGCTGGTGCGCTTCATGAAATCGCTGACTGACAGCCCGCTCGAAAAGCGCGCACGGCGGCCGGTCGGGAGGACGTGGTTGGGTCCGGCGACATAATCGCCGATCGCTTCGGGGGTTTGGCGGCCAAGAAAAACCGAACCAGCGTGACGCACCTTGGCGAACAGCGCATCGGCCTCGGCGGCATCGACCGCGAGTTCGAGATGTTCGGGTGCCAGCCGGTCGCAAAGCGGGATCGCGTCCGCCAGCGTCGGCACGATGATCACCGCGCCATTGGCGTCCCAGCTTTGGCGCATTGTCGCCGCAGTGCTTAGCGTCGGGATGATCGCATCGACCGCTGCGGCGACCGCGTCGGCAAAGGCCGCATCGTCGGTGAACAGGATCGACTGGCTCGTCGGATCATGCTCGGACTGGCTGAGCAGGTCGGCCGCAATGATGCGCGGATCGTTCTGCCCATCGGCAACGACAACAATCTCGCTCGGCCCCGCGACCATGTCGATGCCGACGACCCCGTAGAGCTGGCGTTTTGCCTCGGCAACCCATGCGTTGCCGGGACCGGTGACGACGTCGACCGGTGCGATCTTGTCCGTGCCAAAGGCGAGCGCAGCGACGGCCTGCGCACCGCCGACCCGCCAGATCTCATCGACCCCGCCGATATGCGCCGCGGCCATCACGACCCGATTGGTCTCACCGCCCGGCGTCGGGGTCATCATCACGATGCGTCCGACCCCCGCGACCTTCGCGGGCAGGATGTTCATCAGCACCGACGACGGATAGGCCGCGCGGCCACCGGGGACATAGACCCCCGCCGCATCGACAGCGCTCCAGCGCGCACCGAGCCGCGCGCCCGTCGCATCGCGATAGTCGCGATCCTCGGGCAGCTGGGCGGCGTGATAAGCGCGGATGCGGTCCGCAGCGAGGTTGAGCGCGTCGCGGAGTTCGGGCGCAAGCGCTTCATAAGCGGCGGCGCATTCCGCCTTCGAGATGCTCCAGCCGCTCGTGTCGAGATCGAACTTGTCAAAGTTGGCGGTATATTCTGCGAGCGCCGCGTCGCCTTCGGCTTTCACGCGCGCGATGATCGCCGCGACGTCGCTCGACACGTCGGAATCGCTCTCGCGCCGATCATTGACCAGCGCGTCGAATTCGGCCGCAAAGCCGGGTGCCGAAGCATCAAACCGCCGCATCGCCCACCGCCTGCCGGAACCGCTCGACCAGCGCCGGGACTTCGGCCGAACGCAGCTTGAACGCGGCGCGATTGACGATCAGCCGTGCCGATACGTCGCTGATGATTTTCTGTTCCGCGAGCGCGTTCTCAACCAGCGTCCGCCCGGTCGAAACCAGGTCGACGATATGCGAGGCGAGTCCAAGCTTCGGCGCAATCTCCATCGCACCGTTCAATTTGATGCACTCGGCCTGGATACCCTGCGCCGCGAACCAGCGCCGCGTTGTTGCGGGGTATTTCGTCGCAACGCGAATGTGGCTTTCGCCCAATCCCGGTGGCGGCGCATCGGCGGGGCCGGCGAGCGACAGACGGCAATGGCCGATGCCCAGGTCGACCGGCGCGTACAACTCGCTGTAATCGAACTCGTCGACGACGTCGGAGCCAACGATGCCGAGCTGCGCCGCGCCGTGCGCAACGAACGTCGCAACGTCGAACGCGCGGACGCGGATCAGCGAGACGTGCGGCTGGTTGGTCGCGAACACCAGCGCGCGGCTGCTCTTGTCGAAGAAATCCGCCACGGGTTCGATCCCGACGCGCGCCAGCAGCGGCAGCGCTTCGTCGAGGATCCGCCCCTTGGGGATGGCAAAGATGATGGGTTCGGGCATAAGCGTCGCGCACATAGGCGGCGGAGGGAAAAAGGGCAATGAGCGAGCGATACGACTTCGTTGACATGGCCGAAACCGGACCCGCAGCGGTGCGCTCTGCCTTTGCCAACCAAATACTCTATTGCCGCGCCAATGGCGCCCCGGTGACCGCGCGGATCGTTGCCGCGCTCAGCACCTTGCTCGAAAAGCCCGCCAGCGAATTTGCCCGCCGCATCGCCGACTGGTCCGGCGCCCCGCTCGCCGACGCGCTACCGCTGCGCGCCGCGGGGGGCATCCACGCGTTGCATCTGGCGGGCAGCGCGCATGAGCTGGCACCGATCTATGCCGATGCCGAGGACATCAACGACGCCGCGATCGTCGCCGGGGTGGTGACGCGCCACGAGGCGGCGCTGCGCACCTGGCTCGACGGGCCGCCGCAGACCAACGAGGCGGGGCGCTCGTCGAACTTCATCGCCGCGATGCTGTGGCTCACCGACCGCGGCTTGCCGCCGCGCTTCGACTGCCTTGAAATCGGGTCGAGCGCCGGGATCAACCTGATGATCGACCGCTATCATTATGATCTCGGCGGGGTGCATGTCGGCCCGCAGCCCGGCGGGATGGCGTTCACCCCCGACTGGCGCGGCAACCATCCGCCGCAGCACGCGATCGAATTTGTGGGCCTGAAAGGCTGCGACGTCGCGCCGGTCGACCTGACCGATCCGGCGCAGGCGCTGCGGCTGAAAGCCTATATCTGGCCCGAACATCATATCCGCTTTCAGCGCTTGGAAGCGGCGATTGCCGCAGCGACTGAAGCCCCGCCGCAACTGGTCCAGGCCAACGCCGCCGACTTTGTCGAGGCCGAACTGGCGCGATTGCAGGCGGACGGGACAACTCGCGTCCTGATGCATTCGATCGTCTGGCAATATGTGCCCGCCGACCAGCAAGCGCGGATCACCGCGGCGATGGAAGCCGCGGGCGCACGCGCGACCGCGGACCGTCCGTTGGCTTGGATCGCGCTCGAGGCCAATCGGACGGTTCATCATCATGAACTGGTGGTGCGACATTGGCCGGGCGGCGGCGCACCGGTGAAGCTGGCGCATGCTCACGCCCATGGCGCGTGGGTGGAGTGGTTCGGCTAAATGCTCCTCCCCCGTGATAGGGAAGGCAGCGAGACTTGCCAGCTTGCTGACCCAGTCGCAGCGGCGGGGGTGCGCTCTCGGCCTGACGCGAAGGCGCAACGACGCGCCATCACCCCATCAAACTCCGCCTTTGGGTCGAAAAACGGGCTTGATCACAACGGAAACTAATCGCTTCTCGATAAGGCTCCATATCCTTCCCCCATCAAGGGGCAAGGCATCAGAGCCGCGCCTCCAGCTGCGCCAGCAACCGCTGCACCGGCGTCGCCGCCTGCGGTGCATCCCAGCCCGCTTCCAGCCCCGCGATGCGTTCGAACAAGCGCTCGCTCGCCGCGATGATCCGCCGCACCGACGCCTCGAACCCCGCGCAAACGTCCCAATCGGCCGCGACCGGCTCGCCGATCCGCGCCGCGCTGTCGTGGGGCCCCGCGCCCGGATCGCCCGCCATCATCGCGCGGCGGTGGAGCAGCCAGGCGATGACATGCATCAGCCGCGTCGTGGTCTTGAGCGATTCGCATGCAAGGCTGATCTGCATCACTCCGTCACGCCGGACATCGCCCAGATCGCGTTGTGCGGCAAAGGCGGCGTGCGCCTCGTCGGCGAGCACCATCGCTTCGACATACAGATTTTCAACTTGGGCGCGTTGCACCGGCACTGCGATTGCCATCATGTCTGATTGCCGGGCGACCATGGACCGATGGATGCCATGGCTACGCCGCAATGCAATGGCGGTAACTATAAAATTGCTGCCTGCGACCGTCCCGTTTTGATTCAGGCGATAATGTCGGGAACCAGTTGATCCTCGCACCAGGCGATTTCGTCGCGCAGACGCAGTTTGCGTTTCTTTAGCCGCGCGAGCTGTAACTGGTCGGGAACCGCTGCGGTACCGAGCGCAATGATCGCGGCGTCGAGGTCACGATGCTCGATCCGTAACAGCTCCAGGCGCTGAGTGATTTCGTCGGGGCTCACGACCGCTTCCCTGCCACGTTCACCACTGGTCCGCAACGGGGACCGGCCTAGCGAATCGTCACGACATTCGCCGCGATTCGTGATTTACTCGGCCCTGCCAATCGAGTCGAAAAGGAGAATGGCCCATGAGCACGTCGCATCTTTCCGCCCTGAAGTCGCGTCACGCGAACCTCGACGAGAAAATTGCGAATGAAGAGCGGCGTCCGGCGCCCGACATGGCGGCGCTGGCGCAACTGAAAAAGCAGAAGCTCAAACTGAAGGAAGAGATGCTCGCGGTCGCCTGACGATCGCCAGCCGTTACCGCCCCGCTGGTGCCGCCCTAACCAGAAAGCATCAGCGTCGGCGGTACAGCGGCCCCCGTTCGAGGCCGGAACGCCGCAGATGCGGCGGCAGATCGGACTGCTGCACCACCTGACGACGCACCGCCTGCGGATCGATCTGACGATCGAACGCGATACCGAACTTGCCCTCGCCCGCCCACACGACGCGGCCGGGTACCCTACCGATATTAGTCAGCTCGATTTCGAGCGCCGCGCCTTGTTCGGCGCACACCTTGCCCTCGGCCAGCATGCCGCCCGGCGACAGGTTGCGCACGCGCACCACCACCGGATCGGCGCGGCCTGGCAGGATCAACCCGGCCTGCATGAACAGGCTGTCCCGATCGGCGCCGCGCGACAGCGCCGCCACTTCTTCATCTACCGTTACCGGCCTATGCGAATCCATTGCGACCCATTCCCCGCGTTGATTTTCAGGTATTGGAATCTAGAGCGCAGCCATTGCCGAAATGTAAATTGCCGATGCACTATTGGGCGCTTCGTCCCAAAGCGGATCAATCTTCGCGCGAAATTCGCTCGTTGCGCTCGTGGCGCTCCTGCGCCTCCAGCGTCATCGTCGCGATCGGACGCGCTTGCAGGCGGGCGAGCGAGATCGGCTCGCCGGTCACCGCGCAATAGCCATATTCACCCTCGTCGATGCGGCGGATCGCCGAATCGATCTTGGCGATCAGCTTCCGCTGGCGGTCGCGGGTGCGCAGTTCGATGGCCCAGTCGGTCTCGCTCGACGCGCGGTCGGCCAGATCGGGTTCGCGCAGCGGTCCGTCCTGCAAATGCGCGAGGGTCGATTCGGATTCGGACAGGATCGACTTTTTCCAAGCGAGCAGCAGGCCGCGGAAATATTCCTGCTGCCGCTCGTTCATAAACTCTTCGTCGTCGCGAGGAACATAATCCGTATCGAGATTTGACTTGGCTGCGCGCAGCGCGTCGGCACCAATGTCGGCAATGCTGGTCGGCATGAGGGGCTCTCGCGTCCTTTCCTGTCACCCCGCCGTCCGCCAAGCGGTGCAGGGAGTGGCGCGCCTATAACCAGCCGCTGGTTGCGATACAAGCGCCGAAGCAGCCGATAGCGACCGGGCGTGAAGCGCGGCTGAACGGAGAGCGCATCTGAGGAGATTCTCACCGATCGATTGCAAGCCCCAGCGTGCCGAAGGCGTACCCGATTTAGGGCCGAAGATTAACCAATCGTACAGAATCTTTGCAGTTTCCGTACTATTTTGGGACAACAACCGCCATTGGGGTTGATTCCAGCGCCCTTTTCCCGCTGCCGGACAGGCAAACGCGGTTAACGCAATTGCCGCGTTCGCAAAGCTTTGACCTTTTGGGGTGTAGCGAAGGTGAAACAGGTGCCGGTGGATGGCGCTTTGCACCTGCAACGGGAAAGAAAGAGAAACCTATGTCTGTCCGAATGGCCCTCGCCAAGCTTTGCGCCTGCACCTGCGGCGGCGCGCTCATCGGGACCGGCGCGATGCAGGTTGCGGATGTACCGTCGGCGCGCGCCCAGACAGCCAAATGCTCGCCCTGCGTCGGCAAAAAAATCGTTCGCAAACGTCACGCCGCGCGCAAGCCTGTTAAGCGCGTGCGTCGCGTCGTCACGACCAAGCGCATCATCCGCACTGCGACCCCGCAGACGCAGGTGGTGACCCAGACGATCCCGCTGCCCCCGATCCCCTACGCCCCCTTCCCGCAGCGCGGCGGTTTTGAAGGCGGCGGCAGCGGCGGCGGTGTCACCGTGATCGGTGGCGGCTTTGGCGGCGGTTTCGGCGGCGGCTTTTTCGGAGGCTTCTTTGGCGGCAGCAGCGGCGGCGGCAGCAGCGGCAGCATTGTCGTCACCTCGACGACGACCGGCGGCCTCAGCACCACGTCCAGCAGCACCTCGGGCGGTGTTTCGACTTCGACCGGCGGCGTGAGCACCTCGACTTCGACAGGCGGTGTTTCGACCTCGACCGGCGGCGTCAGCACCTCGACCTCGACCGGCGGGATTAGTTCGACGACGTCCACCGGCGGCGTCTCCACTTCGACGGGCGGCGTCTCCACTTCGACGGGCGGCGTTTCGACCTCCACCGGGGGCGTCAGCACCTCGACCGGCGGCGTTTCGACCTCGTCGGGCAATGTGTCGACCTCATCGGGCAACGTCAGCACCTCGTCGGGCAACGTCTCGACGTCATCGGGCAATGTCAGCACCTCGTCATCGAGCAGCAGTTCATCGTCGAGTTCGTCGTCCTCCTCCTCGTCGTCCAGTTCGTCGTCGGGCGGCAGCTCGTCGAAGGGCGGCTCGTCGCATGGCAGCTCGGGCTGGGGAAGCTCGTCACACGGCAGTTCGGGCGGCTCGAATGGTTCCAGCGGCAGTTCGGGCGGCTCCAGCAGCAGCTCGGGCGGCTCGAGCAGCTCTTCGTCCAGCTCGTCTTCGTCGTCGAGCAGCAGCACGTCGAGCGGCGCAACCTCGTCGGGCGCGACCGGCAGCAGCAGCAGCTGGGGCTCGACCGGCAGCACCAGCACGGGCAGCACCGGCTCATCGTCGAGCAGCAGTTCGTCATCCTCTTCTTCTTCGTCCAGCTCGGGCGGCACCAGCAGCGGATCGTCGGGTACGCCGACCCCCGTTCCGGCTCCGCCGATGATGCTGTTGTTCGGCGCCGCCGCCGTCGCGCTGGTCGCGCGCCGCCGCGCAGCGAACCGCAACGACAACGACGCCGACGCGGCGTAAATGATCCACTGGAGGTCGGGGGGCTAACCCGGACCACCACACTGAAGGGCCGCCTTTCGGGGCGGCCCTTTTTTATGGGCGCGATCGGGCAAGAGCAGCGCGGCGGATCAGCAACCCTCAACAAAGGACAGGCTTGCACCCCCCGCCCGGCAACGCCATAGCGCGCCCATGCACGATATCCGCCTGATCCGGGATGACCCGCAAGCCTTCGACGCCGGCCTCGCGCGCCGGGGCCTCGAACCCCTGTCCGCCCAAATCCTGGCCGCCGACGCGTCGGTGCGCGCGTTGCAGACCGAAATTCAGGCCTCGCTCGCGCGCCGCAACGAAGCCTCAAAGCTGATCGGCCAGGCAATGGCGCAGGGCGACAAGGACAAGGCCGAAGCGCTGAAGGCCGAGGTCGCGACGCTCAAAACGTCGCTGCCCGAAAAGGAAAATGCCGAGCGCGAACAACTCGCGGCGCTGCAAGACACGCTCGCCGCGCTCCCGAACCTCCCCGCCGCCGACGTTCCCAAGGGGATGGACGAAGACGGCAATGTCGAAATCGCACGCTGGGGTACTCCGCGCAGCTTCGATTTCGCGCCGCAGGAACACGCTGACTTCGCCCCCGCGCTCGGACTCGATTTTGAAACTGCGGCGAAGATGTCGGGCGCGCGCTTTGCGTTCCTGAAGGGCCAGATGGCGCGGCTGGAACGCGCGCTCGGCCAGTTCATGATCGACCGGCAGACAATCGACGCGGGCTATACCGAATGCGCGACCCCGCTGATGGTCCGCGACGAAGCCGCGTTCGGTACCACCCAGCTGCCCAAATTCCGCGAGGATCTGTTCCAGACCACCGACGGCCGCTGGCTGATCTCGACGTCTGAGATGAGCCTGACCAACGCGGTGCGCGAAGAGATTTTGCCCGAAGCCGATCTGCCGATCCGCATGACCGCGCTCACCCCCTGCTTCCGCTCCGAAGCCGGGTCGGCGGGGCGCGACACGCGCGGCTATATCCGCCAGCACCAGTTCTGGAAGGTCGAGCTCGTCTCGATCACCCGCCCCGAAGACAGCGATGCCGAGCTCGAACGCAAAACCCGCGCCGCCGAAACGATCCTCGAAGCGCTGGGACTGCCCTATCGCAAGATGCTGCTCTGCGCCGGCGATATGGGTTTTGCCGCGCGCAAGACCTATGATCTTGAAGTCTGGCTGCCCGGCCAGAACGCCTATCGCGAGATTTCGAGCTGTTCGAACTGCGGCGATTTCCAGGCGCGGCGAATGAACACGCGCTTCCGCCGCGAGGGCGGCAAGACCAACGAATTCGTGCATACGCTGAATGGGTCGGGGTTAGCGGTCGGTCGGACGCTGGTCGCGGTGCTCGAAAATTACCAGCAGGCCGATGGGAGCGTCATCATTCCTGATGCGCTGCTGTCGTATATGGCCGGGATCACCAAACTGACACCCGCCACCTAATACTCGTCAGCCCGGACATGATCCGGGGTCCACGACGCCGTCGCCGAATGGATGCCGGTTCAAGCCTGTCCCGAGCAGGTCGAAGGGTCCGGCATGACGAAGAGAGAAAGACCAAACGTTGCGCATCCTCCTCACCAACGACGACGGCTACCACGCGCCCGGCCTCGCTATTCTCGAAACAATCGCGCGTCAGCTAAGCGACGACATCTGGGTCTGCGCGCCCGCCGAGGAGCAGTCGGGCGCCGGTCACTCGCTCACCCTGTCACGTCCCGTCCGCATCCGCCAGCATGACGAACGGCGCTTCTCGTGCAGCGGGACGCCCACTGATTCGGTGATGATGGCGATCGGTAAGCTCATGCCCGACAAGCCCGACCTGATCCTGTCGGGCGTCAACCGCGGCGCCAACCTGGGCGACGACATCACTTATTCGGGCACCGTATCGGCGGCGATCGAAGGCGCGCTCGCGGGCATTCCTTCGATCGCGCTCAGCCAGGTCTATGCCAAGGAAGGCATGGGTGACACTGTCCCCTTCGCCCCCGCCGAAACCTGGGGCGTACAAGTGCTGCGTCCGCTGCTCGCCATGGCCATGCCGCCGCGCACGCTGATCAACATCAACTTCCCCGCGATCCCAGCCGCCGAGGTGCAGGGCATCCGCGTCACCCGCCAGGGTTTCCACGATTATGGCCGTGGCTCGATCGTCGAAGGCACCGACCCTCGCGGCTATCGCTATTACTGGTTCGGCCTGCACGGCATCGAACACAGCCTCGCGCACGACAGCGACCTCGAGGCGATCGACGATAATTTCATCTCGGTCACCCCGCTCCATCTTGACCTGACGCATGACGCGTCGCTGGCGGCGTTGCGGAGTGCTTACGCGGTGTAAGACGTCGCCTCCGCGAAGACGAGGGCCGCCTGTCGATTGACGCGGCGACGAAGGCATTTGGCCTCGCGCGGCCCCCGCCTACTCGGGGGCGACGGCTCTGAGTCTAGCCACCGCTCGCTTCCTTTGGCAATAGCGGCGCGTGGGGGAAATCAGACATCATGTCGGAGTTATGCTGGGCGCCATGCTGCTTGCCGGTTGCATCCCCGCGGCCCCTGTCCCGCCGTCACGACCCGTCGCGCCGACAACCGCTCCGCTCCCCTCCCAGCACAGCTTCGACTTTGAACGGCGACCGATGAGCAACGTCGTCGGCGGCGACGCGCGGCCGACGTGGACGCTCAAACCCGTGATCAGCAATGCGGTGCGCGTGACCGCAGGCGCCTACACCGTCCGCCCCGGCGACACGCTGCGCGCGATCGGCGAAATGAGCGGCGCGGGGTCCGAAGCACTTGCACTCGAAAACGACCTCACCCCGCCCTTCACCCTGCACCCCGGCCAACAGCTTCGTATCCCCGCCGGCCTGTACCACCGCGTCGGCGCGGGTGAGACCGGGATCAGCATCGCGCGCGCCTACGGCGCAGAATGGGGTGAGATCATCACGTTCAACGCGCTCGCGGACCCCTATATATTGCGCGTCGGCCAGCAGCTGCGCCCGCCGTCCGATGCGCGCGCTTCGCTGCCCGGCCCCATCAACGTCGGCGCCCGCGCCGCGGACTTTACCCTCGACATCGACGACATCGTCACCGGCAGTCAGCCCGCGCTCGCCGAAAGCAGCCGTCCGACCGCGGGCAACGCCGCGCCGCACCAGCCGGTGACCACCGCCATCGCCGCACCAGCCGCCTTCACCGGTCGCTTTGCCTGGCCACTCAACGGCCCGATCCTCGCACGCTTCGGCCCGCTCGCACCGGGCAAGGTCAGCGACGGGATCAATATCGCCGCCGCCGCGGGCACCCCGATCCGCGCCACGGCCGATGGTTTGGTCGCCTATGCGGGCGAGCAGATCGGCGTCTATGGCGGCTTGGTCCTGATCAACCATGGCGGCGGCTGGGTCAGCGCCTATGCCCATGCAGCGAAAATCGACGTGCAGCGCGGTCAGGCGGTGCGGACAGGCGACGTCATCGGCCGCGCCGGGGCGACCGGCCAGGTCCAGACGTCGCAACTCCATTTCCAGCTGCGCAAAAATCGCATACCGATTGATCCGATGAAACAATTGCCGCCCCGATGAGCGACCACAAACCGTCCAAGCTGAAACCGCAGCACCGCTTTCAGCCGCTGCGCCGCGCCAGCAAATGGCCGGTGTGGGCCGATGTTGGCGCACGGCTTTCGCTTGCCTTCTTTCTGATCGGTATCGTCGTGCTCGTTCACTGGATCGATCGCGAAGGATTGGTCGACCATTACGACGGCCATGTCAGCTTTCTCGACGTCGTCTATTTCACAATGATCTCGGTGACGACGACGGGGTTCGGCGATATCGCGCCGATTTCGAACCGATCGCGCTTGATCGAGGCGGTAATCGTCACCCCGATCCGCATCGCGGTGCTGTTTATCTTTGTCGGCACCGCCTATAATTTCGTCCTCAAACGCACATGGGAAAAATGGCGCATGGCCCGCATCCAGGCACAGCTCACCGACCATATCGTCGTCCTTGGCTTTGGCGTCAGCGGCAGCGAAGCCGTCAAGGAACTGATCGCGCGCGGCACCGATCCGGCGTGCATCGTCGTCATCGACCAGTCAGCGTCGCGGATCGAAGAGGCCGAGGCGATGGGCTGTAACGTGCTGCAGGGCGACGCATCGAACGACGACACGCTGATCGACGTCCATATCGGACGGGCGCAGGCGGTGCTGGTGTCGGCGGGCCGCGACGACAGCTCGATCCTCATGGTCCTGACCGTTCGCCACCTCTCACCCAAAGTGCCGATCAGCGTCGTCATTCGTGCGCAGGACAATGAAGTCCTCGCACGGCAGGCAGGCGCGAATAATGTCATCAATCCGGTCAGCTTCACCGGGCTTTTGCTTGCCGGATCGGCGCAGGGGGCGCATGTCGCCGACTATATGGCTGACCTTGCCAGCATCGGCGGGCGCGTCCAACTGCGCGAACGGCCGGTCGTCGCCACCGAAATCGGGCGCAGTATCGACCAGCTCGCCAACGAAGGCCGCGGCCTGCGCATCTATCGCGGCGGCAAACCCTACGGCTTTTGGGAACCCGAAGCGCAAAATCTCGAACCCGGCGACCTGATCGTCGAGGTCATCCGCTGCGAAGAGTGCGAAGCAGACGTCGACGGCGACTAACCCCGCCAGTATATCCAGCCCGCCCACAGCCAGCCAATGATCAGCAACCCACCGCCGATCGGTGTCACCGCACCCAGCCAGCGCGGCGCGCCGAGCGCCATCGCATAGAGCGTCACTGCAAAAATCGCCGCTCCAACCAGCAACATGATCGCCGGGCCGCGCGCAACGCCCATGATCGCCAGCGCGGCGACCGCGTGGATCAGCTGGTACATCCCGCCGGTGCGCAGCCATTCAGCCTCCTGCTGCCCAGCCGCGCCATGCGCGCCGAACGCCCCCGCCGCCACCGCAATCGCCGCCGAAACTGCCGCAAATATGCCTATGCTCATCCGTTACCCTATCCGCTTGCAATGCCGCGCCAATCGGCCAAGCTGTAAACCGATGACAGGGAGAAGGCGATGCCCCGCGAGATACCGCTGCCCACTGGATTGAAACCGCCGAGCCGCCGCGCGCAGCTCGGCGAACTCACGCTGCCGTTCGACATGCTGCGCTATGGTCTGTCGGGCTATCATCTCATCGGCGCCCCGCGTGGCGACGGCCGCCCCGTCGCCCTGCTCCCCGGCTATGGCGCGTCCGAGCTCTCGATGCGCCCTTTGGAGGCGTATCTGCGTCACCTCGGCTATCATGTCCGCGACTGGGGCATGGGCCGCAATCAGGGCCGCGTCGCCGCCGACGTCGAACGCTTCGCGGCGCAGGCGGCCGAATGGGTCAAGACCGACGGCGCCCCGCTCTCCCTGATCGGCTGGAGCCTCGGCGGCGTCATCGCCCGCGAAAGCGCGCGCGCTTATCCCGAACTGGTCCGCGAGGTCATCACCATGGGCACCCCGATCATCGGCGGCCCCAAATATACCGCGCTCGCGCAGCGCTTCGCCGGGCGGGATTTCGACGCAATCGAGCGCGAGATCCACGCGCGCAACCTGAAAGGGCTGACACAGCCGCTGACCGTCATCTACTCTGACCGGGACGGCATCGTCGGGCCGGATATCGCCGTCGACACTTACAACGACCAGGCGCGGAATATCAAAGTCGACAGCACGCATCTGGGTTTGGGGATCAATCCGAAGGTTTGGCGGATTGTCGCCGATACGCTGGCGGGGGCAAACTAGAACCGCTCCCCTTCAGGGGAGGGGCAGCGAGACTTGGTTCGGCTAAGCCGGACCAAGTCGCAGCGGAGTGGGCCTATGGCCGCATACCCCACCCCAACCCCTCCCCTGAAGGGAAGGGGCTTAGGACAGGTGACAAACCCCAAAAAATCCCCTATGCGCGCCCGCAATCATGACAGTCAAAACCCTCCCCTCCCAGCCGAAGGTCGGCATGGTTTCGCTCGGCTGCCCCAAGGCACTCGTCGACAGCGAACGGATTCTGACCAAGCTGCGCGCCGACGGTTACGGCCTGTCGCCCGATTATGCGGGCGCCGACGTCGTGCTCGTCAACACCTGCGGCTTCCTCGACTCGGCGAAGGAAGAAAGCCTCGAGGCGATCGGCGAAGCGATGGCCGAGAATGGCCGCGTCATCGTCACCGGCTGCATGGGCAATGAAGCCGACGTCATCCGCGCGCGCTTTCCGAATGTGCTCGCGGTCACCGGCGCACACCAGTACGAACAGGTCGTCGACGCCGTCCACGAGGCCGCGCCGCCGACCCAGGGCCCATTCGTCGATCTGGTTCCCGAAGGCGGCTTGAAACTGACGCCGCGCCACTACAGCTATCTGAAGATCAGCGAAGGCTGCAACCACAGCTGCTCCTTCTGCATCATTCCCGATCTGCGCGGCAAACTCGTCAGCCGCCGCATCGACGCGGTGCTGCGCGAGGCCGAAAAGCTCGTCGCGGCGGGAACCAAAGAGCTACTGGTGATCAGCCAGGACACTTCGGCTTACGGCGTCGACACCCGCCACGACCCGCGCCAGTGGAAGGGCCGCGAAGTCCGTGCCCATATGACCGACCTCGCACGCGAACTCGGCCAGCTCCAGACCAGCGAAGGCCGCGCCCCGTGGGTGCGCCTCCACTATGTCTATCCCTACCCCCACGTCGACGCGGTGATCCCGCTGATGGCCGAGGGACTGCTGACCCCCTATCTCGACATCCCCTTCCAGCACGCCAGCCCGAGCGTCCTCAAGCGCATGAAGCGCCCTGCGAACGAAGCGAAGGTGCTCGAACGGCTCAAGAACTGGCGCGCTATCGCCCCCGACATCGCGATCCGCTCCAGCTTCGTCGTCGGCTTCCCCGGTGAGACCGAAGCCGATTTCCAATATCTGCTCGACTGGCTCGACGAAGCCGAGCTCGACCGCGTCGGCGCCTTCCGCTTCGAACCCGTCGCGGGCGCGCAGGCGAATGCGCTCGACGATCAGGTTCCCGAAGAGGTCAAGGAAGAACGCTACCAGCGGATCATGGAAAAAACCGCGGCGATCAGCGCCGCGAAGCTCGAAGCCAAAATCGGCCGCACGCTGCCGGTGATCATCGACGAAGTCGGCGAAGCCGACGAAGACGGCAGCATCGGTGCCACCGGGCGGTCACAGGCCGACGCGCCTGAGATCGACGGCCATGTCTATCTCCGCGACGTCGCTGCGACGTTGAAAGCCGGCGATATCGTCGATGTCGCGATCGAGGATGCTGACGAGCATGATCTGTTCGGAGTCATCGCCGCCTGAACCGTCGATTTGTTGGAACGAGCTTAACCGATTGGGGTTACCGCAGGATCATCTATCGGGGGCTGAAATATGCGGGCGATCAATTCATTGGCCGTAACGATCGCAGCGGTGGTCACGCTCGCCGCCTGCGACCGCAAGGTCGCCGTCGACCCCCCGCCTCGCGCCACCGACAAAGCGCCCTCCCCCACGCAAACCTCGCTGATTGCGGTGCCGATCAACGCCGATACCACCGCGCTCAAACGGGCGCTCGAGCGCGCGGTGCCAAAAACGCTGTGGACGATCAACCGGCGCGAACGCGCGTGTGTCAAGCCGCAGCAGGTCAAGGTCTTTGGCAAGGAGGTCGAGGTCACGCCGCCCATCGCCTGCACGATCGTCGGGCGGGTGACGCGCGGGCCGCTGCGGCTGCGCGGCGTGGGTGACGAGATTATCGTCGATGTGCCGCTGAGCGCCACGATCGCGGCGCGCGACGTCGGCGGGGTGCTCAAGGGCGAGACCGCGACCGGTGCCGCGATGGCGCATGCGCGGGTCAAAATCGACATCACCCCCGACTGGCGCACCCGCGGCACGGCGCGGATCAGCTATGGCTGGACCAAAGCGCCGGGGATCGATTTCCTCGGCAAGCGCATCACCTTTACCGACGAGGCCGACGCCAAGCTGAAGCCTGTCGTCCGCGGCGTAGAGCGCGAGGTGAACCGCGAAATCGCGCGGATCGACATCCGCCAGCAGGCGTCGGAGGTGTGGCGGCAGAGCTTCACCGCGCTCGAGCTCAATCGCGACAAGCCGCCGGTGTGGATGCGCGTCACGCCGCAGCGCATCCTCTATGGCGGATACCGCATGGAGGGGCGGCAGATGCGGCTGAACCTCGGGCTAGAGGCGATTACCGAAACCTTTGTTTCGGGTCGCCCGGCCGACCCCACGCCAACTCCATTGCCGAACATGGTTCGCGAAGCGCCGACGCCGCATCTCGACGTGCGGGTTCCGGTGCTCGCCGATTATTCGCAACTTCAGCCCGTGGTCGATCGTGCGTTGCTCAAACGGTCGGCGCGGCCGTTTGTCTTGCCTAAAGTCGGACCGATGACGGTCAAGTTCGGCAAATCGACGATCTATGGCGCGCCCGACGGGCGCATCGCCTTGGGTGTCGATGTCGCCATGCGTCTGGCGGACCGCAGCGGCCAGCCGACCCAAGGACGCATCTGGATGACGGCGGTTCCCAACAACAAACCCGGCTCGGCCGAGGTGCATTTCACCAATCTGTCGATCAGCGGCGACACCGACGGGGTCGGGGGCGACCTGCTGATCACGCTCGGCCAGAACCCGGGGTTTGCCCCGCTGATCGCCGATGCCCTGACGCAGAACTTCGCGCGCGACCTGGGTGAACTACAGGGCAAGATCAAGCGCGCGGTCGATCAACGGCGCGAGGGGGCCTTCGTCATACGTACCCGGGTCGATGGCTTCGAGATTGGTCAGATCAAGGCCTATGGCAACGGTCTGTACCTGCCGGTGCGGATGGTCGGCGGGGCGAGCGTCGATTACCGCCCCGCAAAATGATCAGAATAGCCGCGTGATCCCATAGAAGGCCGCCGCGACGATCGCGCTCGCCGGAATGGTGATAAACCACGCCGCAACCACATTGCTGGCCACGCCCCAGCGCACCGCGCTCGCGCGGCGCACGACGCCGGCGCCTATGATGCTGCCGGTTATGGTGTGCGTCGTTGACACCGGAATGCCGAGCAGGCTGGCAGTAAACACCATGATCGACCCGCCGGTCGACGCGGCAAAGCCCTGATGGTGCGACAGCTTGGTGATCCGCCCGCCCATCGTCTCGATGATCTTCCACCCGCCCGACAATGTGCCGAGCGCGATGGCGACGTAGCAGCTGAACGCCACCCAATGCGGAACGTGAAACTCGCCCTGTAAATAGCCGGTGGAATAGAGCAGCACGGCAATGATCCCCATCGTCTTTTGCGCATCGTTGAGCCCGTGACTGACCGAATAAGCCGCAGACGACAGCAGGTGGAGGCGGCGAAACGTCTTCTCGGCGAATCTGGCGGTGGCGCGGTGTAGCGCCCAGCTACTGACCAGCATCACCAGCATCGCCAGCAACATGCCGAGCATCGGCGACAGGAAGATTGCGATAACGGTCTTATTGAGGCCCGTCCATTCGATCCCCTCAAAACCCGTATGGGCCACGCCCGCCCCGACGATCCCGCCCACCAGCGCGTGGCTCGACGACGACGGGATGCCTTTCAGCCAAGTGACGATGTTCCAGAACATCGCGCCCACCAGCGCCCCGAACACCACCGCAGGGGTCACCAGATCCTTGTCGATGATCCCCTTGCCGATCGTTTCGGCGACCTTGTGCAATTCGGGGAAGATGATCGACAGAAAGTAAGCGGCGAAGTTGAAGAAGGCGGCAAAGATTACCGCCTGCACCGGGCGTAGCAGCCGCGTTGCCACGACGGTCGCGATGCTGTTCGCCGCGTCATGCAGTCCGTTCAGGAAATCGAACGCCAGTGCCAGAATGACCAGGCCGACGAGAAGCGGGAAAGCGAGTTCGTGCATGGTTTGCGCCCCCGCTTATGCGTGGTCGATGACCAGGCCGTCGATCTCGTTCGCGACATCTTCGAAACTGTCGGTGACGCGTTCGAGGTGGCGGTAGAGTTCACGCCCGATCAGGAAGCGGGCGCTGTTCGATTGCCCATGTTCCTTGAACAGGCGCTTGAGGCCCGCTGCGTGGATTTCGTCGGCATGGCCTTCCATCCGCACCAGCCGCTCGGTCAGCTCATGAAGGCGCGTCGCATTGCCAGAAATATTGCGGAGCAGCGGCAGCGCCTCCGCGGTCAGCCGCGCGGCGTCGACGATGATGCCGCCGATGTCGCGCATTTCGGGTTCGAATTCGGTAACGTCGTACAGATCGACGGCGCCCGCCGTCTTTTGCATCTCGTCGATCGCATCGTCCATCGACGCGATCAGGTCGGTGATCGCGCTGCGGTCGAACGGGGTCAGGAAGGTGCGGCGCACTGTCTGCAAGACTTCGCGGGTGATCGCGTCGGCGTCATGTTCGCGCTCGATGATTTCCTGGACATGGTCGGCCATGCCCTCACCGCCCTGCAGCATCCGCGACAAGGCATTCGCGCCTGCAACGAGCGTCGCGGCGTGGCTTTCGAACAATTCAAAGAAATTTCCCTGTCGCGGCAGCAATCGCTGAAACCATGCGAACATTCGGCTTACCCCTGCTTTCTCTGCAACATTCTGAACGGCGCTGCGCGGCGCGGCGACAGCGCGAAAACCGCCGTCGCCAAACGAGCGGATCAGCGCCTGCAAATCGGGCTCTTCAACCGCCAAGGCGGCCTCACGGAACGAGAACCACTTGCGCTCGCGTTCGTCCATTTCCTTCCACTCGGCGAGCTCATTCGTCACCGCCAGCGGAAATACTTCGACATTGTACATGATGGCCGCGCCGTTCGCGCGGCGCTTGCGATATTCATAGCTGCCGATCGGGGTCGGGCATACCGCCCCGGTGACGCCGGCCTCTTCCTCGGCTTCGACAGCCGCGGCAGCGTGGCGGGTCATCCCCGACAGTGGATTGCCTTTCGGAACCACCCAGCGCTTCGTCTCGCGTGAGGTGATCAGCAGGATTTCGGTCGGGCCGTCCTGCGCAGGTCCGCCGAATCGATAAGGGAGGACAGCGATCTGACGCACAAACTCGACCTTTTTTGCTGGAATTTCATGGCCGCGACGGACCGAGGTGACAAAAGCGTTACGCCTCTATGACAATATTATGACAGCGACAAGCGGGCTTCGTCGCCGCGCCGCTTTCCGTAAACGTCAATTCGATTGCAAAATGCAACGCGGTGCGTAAGCTGGCGTCAAACATAGTCGGGAGACAGGATGATGGCAGGCACCGCGATGATGGAACGCGCCGCAGGCACAAAGGCTGCACCGGTCGATCAGGACGTGCTGATCGTCGGCGCCGGGATTTCGGGCATCGGCATGGCGGTCCACCTTCAGCAATTCAGCCCCGACCGCAGCTTCGCGCTGGTCGAGCGCCGTTCCAATCTGGGCGGCACATGGGATCTGTTCCGCTACCCAGGCATCCGATCGGACAGCGACATGCACACGCTGGGGTTCGTGTTCGAACCGTGGAAGCATGAAAAGACGATCGCCGACGGCCCCGCGATCCTCGAATATCTCAACCGCATCGTCGACGAGCGTCATATCCGCGAGCGCATTCGCTTCGATCGCAAGGTCGTCGGCGCCGATTGGGACAGCGGCGCGGCCCACTGGACAGTCACGCTAGAAGACAATGCCGGCGGGACATCGACGACCACCGCGCGCTGGCTTTATCTCGGGGCGGGCTATTACGACTATGACGAGCCGTTCGACGCCAATTTCACCGGCCGCGAGGACTTTCAAGGCCAGATCATCCATCCGCAATTCTGGCCCGAGAACCTCGACTATACGAACAAGAAGGTCGTCGTGATCGGATCAGGCGCGACCGCAGTGACGATCGTCCCGTCGATGGCCGACAAAGCCGCGCATGTGACGATGCTCCAGCGCACTCCGACCTGGTATTTCATTCGCCCGGCGAAGGACGCTTTTGCGAATTTCCTGCGCAAAGTCCTGCCCGAGAAGCTCGCGTATAAAATCACCCGCTTCAAAAATGTGAAGCTACAGGACATCGGCTTTCGCCGCGCGCGTGAAAAGCCCGAGAAGGTCAAGGATTTCCTGTCCGGCAAGATCAAGGCGGCGCTCGGCGACCGCTACGACGAAAAGGCGTTTACCCCGCCTTATAATCCATGGGACCAGCGGCTGTGCCTGGTTCCCGACGCCGATTTCTTCAACGCGATGAAGGCCGACAAAGCGTCGGTGGTCACCGATCATATCGAACGCTTTGACGCCACCGGCATACAACTGAAGTCGGGCCAACATCTCGACGCCGACATCATCGTCACTGCAACCGGGCTCAAGCTCGCCGTCGCAGGCAAGATTCCCGTGCGCGTCGACGGTGCGCTCGTCGATTGGAGCGAGCATTTCTATTACAAGGCGTGCATGTTCTCGAACATCCCGAATTTCTCGGCGGTGTTCGGGTATCTCAACGCCAGCTGGACGCTGCGCGCCGACATCGTCGCCGAATATGTTTGCCGCGTGCTCAACCATATGCAGGCGACCGGCACGACGGTGGCGACCCCCGCGCTGGCCGACCCCGCGACGCTGACCGAAGAAAATATCTTCGATTTCTCGTCGGGCTATATCCAGCGTTCGCTGCACATCATGCCGAAAAATGCCGACAAGCTGCCCTGGCGGCTCAACCAGAATTACATCCAGGATCGGATCGACATGAAGACCGGCGCGATCGACGACGGGGTGCTGGCGTTCGCAAATGCGCGGGCGGTGGCTTCGGCGCCTGCCGAACTGGAAGCTGCCGAATAGTCAGTCGATGTGCTCCGGCTTGCCCTTGGTCGAGCCTGACGCAAACTCTCCAAGCTGCTTTTCGGTCATGCTTTCAACCATCTCTTTCGATGCGCCCTTAAGTTTCGATTTCGGCGTTTCGCGGCGTTCGGAGCTGAGCGCGGCTCCGGCGGCTCGCTGTTGGGCTTTGGACTTCGCAGGCATGGTATTTCTCCTTTACCGCCCCGCTAGCCATTAACGATGGTCCCGCCATTGGGATGCAACACCTGGCCCGACATATAGCTGCTGTCGTCGCAGGCGAGGAACAGGAAGCAGGGCGCGACCTCGTTCGGTTCGCCGGGTCGCTTCATCGGGGTGCTCTCGCCAAAACTTGCGACCTTGTCCGCGGGTGCGCCACCGCGCGGATTGAGCGGGGTCCAGATCGGCCCCGGCGCGACCGCGTTCACCCGGATGCCTTTCTCGACCAGATTTTCACTGAGCGAGCGCGTGAACGCCGTTATCGCGCCCTTGGTCGCGCTGTAATCGAGCAGCCCGCCCGACCCCTGATACATGGTAACGCTGGTGCAATTGACGATTGCCGCGCCTTTCTTGAGGTGCGGCAGCGCCGCCTGCACCAGATAGAACATACCGAAAATGTTGGTAGCAAAAGTCTGTTCCAACTGATCAGGACTGATGTCGCGAATGTCTTCGGCGGGGTGCTGCTCACCAGCGTTGTTGACGAGGATGTCGAGACGGCCGAACTTCGCAACCGTTTGCGCGACGATCTTTTCGCCCGACTTGGCCTTGCCAACGTCGGCCTTGATCGCCAGGGCGCGGCGCCCCTCTGCCTCGACGATCGCCGCGGTCTCCACAGCGTCCGCTCGGTTGTCGAGATAGACGATCGCAACGTCAGCTCCTTCGCGGGCGAAGAGCGCACAGACAGCGCGACCGATTCCGCTGTCGCCGCCGGTGACGATCGCCACTTTGCCGTCGAGCCGTCCCGAACCCGGGTAGCGCGGCTGCCATTTGGGGGCGCGGTCGAGGTCGGCTTCGCTATCGGACGGCGGTTTGGCGATCGTTTTGCCGCCGCCAACGTCGCGCCGCAGCTTGGCCGCGGCTTTCTGCTTGCCCTTCTGATCTTTCAGGCTTTCGCCGATCTTGCCGGCTTTGGGCTGTTTCGCCATGTCCTTGTCCTTCGATCTCAATTGATGGGGAGGAAGTCGCGTTTAAATTCGTCCTTCACCGCATCGACCAGCGCGCCGGTCACCGGGACGTTGATCTTGTAGCTGCCCTCGGCAAAGGGACCGATTTCATAGGGCGCAACGGCGATTGTCATGCGATCGAGATAGCGCCCATCGGACGAGCCGAGCCACACGGTCTGCGCCGACGCGGGCGGACATTTGCCGAACGGGCTGCCCGGAGCGTCTTCGGCAACGATGCCCTTGGCCGTCTTGGCGCGCTCGATGCCCGCACAGAAGGCGTCGCGGATCGCCGCGTCGAACGCCTCGCCGCTGGTGAACAGGTCGAGCGGCTGCCGCTGCTTCGCCCGGTTGCGGTCCCACAATAGTGTAGCAAAGCTGGTCATCCCGTGCGCGCCGCCGGTGTAGGTCTGGATTTCTGCCGATAGGCTGAGGAAACGCGGTGTGTTCGACACGCGATGCCACGTCTGAAGATGGCTGTGCGAGCGATAGGGAAAGCCCGCCTTTTCCGCCGCCGCCTTTTCGCGCCGTGCCACGGCAATCAGCGCATCGCGCCTGGTCGCGCGATCGTTGTCCAGCCACGCCGCAAGGTCCGGGATCATCGCCGCCTCGCGCGGATAAGCATAAGCGAATTCGACAAGGTCGCTGCTTTCCTTGACGTTCGAGGCCGCGGCATTTTTGGCTTCCGCATCAGCGGCGGCGCTAGCCGGGGCACCCGGTACCGACGCGGCCGCCGCCGTCTCGGCGGGCGCCGGCGGCTCGTCGGCACAGCTGGAAAGGAGTACGGCGCCGGTCAGGAGCAGCAGGGTGGTGGCGTTCCGTGTTGCAGTCGTCATGCCAGCATAACGCAGGGAATCGACAAAATATCCACGGCGGCCTAGCACAACCGGCATGACCGACTATTCCGACCTGATCCAGCCCGACAAGGGGCAGGACGCCCGCCCGATCCACCTTGTCGATAAAAAGGGCTATGACGCATGGCTGAAGGGTCGCAGCGCCCGCGAGCGCGCGCACCTCGCCGCGGTAGGGTTTAAACCCGATGCTTATGTTCACGCGATCCTGCCCGGCGACGATCCCGACAAATGGGCGGTCGTGACCACGGTGGCCAAGGTCGACAGCCTGTCGGCGTGGTGCCTCGCCAAGCTGGGGCAGATCCTGCCGGCCGGGCGCTATCGGCTCGAGGAACAACAACCGGGCAAGGCCTTGTTCGGCTGGATGAGCGCGCAATATCGGTTCGACACCTACCGATCGAAGGTCGAGACCAAGGGGCCGCGGGTGCTGTTGACCACCGATGTCGGGGCGATTGCGCCGATGGTGGCGGAGATGCGCGCTACCGCGCTCGTCCGCGACATGGTCAACACCCCCGCCGCCGATATGGGGCCAGCGGCGATTGAAAAGGCCGCCGAACGCATTGCCAAGGCGCATGGCGGCAAGCTGACCGTCACCAAGGGTGAGGCGCTCGAACAGGGCTATCCGATGATCCATGCGGTCGGACGCGCCGCGGCCAAACACCACGCCCCGCGCCTGATCGAGATCGAATGGGGCAAGGATGGCGACCCGCGCGTCGCGCTGGTCGGTAAGGGGATCAGCTTCGACAGCGGCGGGCTCGATATCAAGCCGGCGTCGGGCATGCGGTTGATGAAAAAGGATATGGGCGGCGCCGCGCATGTGCTGGCGCTCGCCGAACTGGTGATGGCGAGCGGGCTGCCGGTGCGGCTGCACTGCCTGGTCGCGGCGGCGGAAAATGCGATCTCGGCCGATGCGTTTCGCCCGGGTGACGTGTTGAAAAGCCGTCTTGGACTGACCGTGGAAATCGGCAACACCGACGCGGAAGGACGACTGGTGCTGGGCGATGCGCTAGCCAAAGCGGGCGAGGCCAAGCCCGAACTGATTGTCGATTTCGCGACACTGACCGGCGCCGCACGCGTCGCGCTTGGCCCCGACCTGCCGCCGCTGTTCGCCAACGACGATGCGCTGGCCGAGGCGATGCTGAGCGCAGGGATCGACCGCGACGACCCGCTGTGGCGGATGCCGCTGTGGGATGGCTATGCCGACCTGCTCGAAACCGACGTTGCCGATCTGGGCAACGCAGGCAGCTCGGCCTTTGCCGGGACGATCACCGCGGCGCTGTTCCTCAAACGCTTTGTGCCAGATGGCGTCGCCTGGGCGCATCTCGACACCTTTGCCTGGCGCCCGTCGGCAAAACCCGGCCGGCCCAAGGGCGGCGCGGCGCTGGGCTTGCGCGCCGCATGGGCGATGTTGCAGGCGCGCTACGACCGGCGCGGCAAGGCCTGAACATTCTTGATAAAGCGGGTCCGGCTGGTCTAATGGCGCGCGATTGTCCGCCGGGGGCGCGGAACAGCTACTTACGGGACGACAGGTGACAGCTCAAAGCGGCGATAATTCAGCGGCAAACCGCGTCCGCATGGGGCGCCCCGGCGCCGTCGGCGCGGGCCGCGACCGCTTTGGCCTGAGCGGAACGTCGCAGGCCTATGACCCGCGCATCGTCGCGATCCGCCCCGACCTGGCCGATATCGCGGTGGCCGGTCAGCATTTCGCCCCGCACTATGCCGCACCGATGATGCGCAGCGGGGTGCTGCCTGCTGCGGTGCTGCGCGGGTCGCCATCGCTCGACGCCGATCAGACCAGCGAGCTACTGTTTGGGGAAGGCTTTGCCCTGCTCGACCTGACCGGCGGCTGGGCGTGGGGATATTGCCTCGCCGACCATTATGTCGGCTATCTGTCCGCCGATGCGCTGGCCGCGCCGATTGCGCCGACGCACCGCGTCGAAATGATCGAAGCCATCCTCCACAACGCCCCCGATGCGGCGAGCGGCGGCCCCGCCGTCCTGCCGCGCGGCGCGCTGGTGATGGGCGAGGTCGAGGGCGAGTGGCTCGCGACGGCGCACGGCTATCTGCCCCTGGCGGCGCTGGTCGAGGTTGGCGCCGAAGATGCCGACCCCGCCGGACGCGCCGAGGAACTGATCGGCACGCCCTATCTGTGGGGCGGCCGAACGGCGAAGGGCATCGACTGTTCGGGGCTGGTCCAGCTGAGCTGGGCCGCCGCCGGGGTGCAATTGCCGCGCGACAGCGATTTGCAGCTGGCAGCACTGGGCGCGGACAAGGATGTCGATCCGGCGGAACTCGCGCGCGGCGATCTGGTGTTCTTTCCCGGCCATGTCGGCATTATGGCGGACGAGCAAAATATCATCCACGCCAGCCGACGATGGATGGCAGTGAAGACAGAACCGCTGGCCGACGTCATCGCACGTTCGGCCGCCAAGGACCATAATCCGCCGGTGAGCGGGTATAAACGACTGCGATAAATCATGACACAGACGGTCTTCATCGACGGCGCGGCGGGAACGACGGGCCTGGAAATTGCCGAGCGGCTGGCGGGGCGCAGCGAATTCTCGCTGCTCGCGATCGACGATACGCGCCGCAAGGACGCGGGCGCGCGGCGCGAGGCGCTGAACGACGCCGATTTCGTCATCCTCTGTCTGCCCGATGATGCGGCACGCGACGCGGTTGCGATGATTGGCAATGACCGCACCCGCGTCATCGACGCATCGACCGCGCACCGCGTCGCTCCGGGCTGGGTCTATGGCTTTCCCGAAGTCAGTGGGCATGACGCGGTCGCCAACGCGGCACGAGTTAGCAACCCTGGCTGTTACTCAACTGGCTTCATCGCGCTCATCGCGCCGCTGGTGCGGGCCGGGCTGCTCCCCGCCGACTGGCCCTATGCGTGCAACGCCGTCAGCGGCTATTCGGGTGGCGGCAAGGCGCTGATCGAGCGATTCGAGCAGGACTGCGACATCGCCTGGCGCGGCTATGCGCTGGGGCTCGGCCACAAGCATGTGCCGGAAATGCAGGCGCGCTGCGGCCTGTCGATCGCGCCGCTGTTTTCGCCATCGGTCATCCCCGCGCATCGCGGCATGGCGGTCGACGTGCAACTGCCGCTCGCCGCAATGCGGAATGCGGCCGCGCCCGGCGCGCTGCGCGCCGCGCTCGCCGATTTTTATGCCGCCAGCCCGATCGTGGTGATGGGCGAAGCGCCGACGGATGGCGAAATGTTGCTCCGCGCCTCGGACGCGGGCGACGACCGAATCGAGCTGTTCGTGTTTGCCAATGCTGACGGCAGCCAGGCGCGGCTGGTCGCACGGCTCGACAATCTGGGCAAAGGCGCGAGCGGCGCCTGCGTCCAGAATCTCAACATCATGGCGGGATTGCCCGAAACCGCGGGCCTGCGGCTTTAGAGCCTAGTGCACCGTGTCGAGAATATCCTCGACCGCCAGATAGGTGATCAGCCGTTCGATCTGACGCCAGCGCGCGAAATGGATGTGGTTGCCCAGAACGCGATATTGCTCGGCGCGCGCGGCGGCGGCAAATCCCGCCTCCTCACCATGCACGCGGATCAGCGCATGGGCGTCCTCGACTGCGGCGCGATCGGTCAGAAATGGTGCAGGCAGATGCATGGAGTTCCCGTCTTTGCCTTGGAACCATCCCCCTACCCCGCGCCCCTCACCGCGCCGTTCCCAACTGTGATGAAGATTCGGGTAAGGTTAATTGCTAGACCGCTGTCATTAACCCTTTGCTGCATTGTGCCGTACGCGTTTCACCTCTTTGCCGCCGCGTATCAGCCGTGTAGATAAGCGGAATGCGCAAAATCCTCAAATTCATCGCCGTCGCCCTGTTGCTGCTCGTCCTGATTGGCGGCGTGACACTGTACATCATGTCGCGGCCCGATGTGGCGCGCTTCTCGACCGCCGAACTCAGCGGCCGAGTGCCGGTGATGGCGTCGCAAAAGACCGAAACCTTTCCAACGATTAACGTCCCCGAAGTGACGGGATGGCCCGCAGGTCAGGCGCCGCGCGCCGCGCAAGGCTTGTCTGTTCAGCGCTTTGCCGACGGGCTCGATCATCCGCGCACCATATTCGTACTGCCCAATGGCGACGTGCTCGTTGCCGAAGCGCAAAGCCCGCCGCGTGACAGCTCCGGGATCGAGGGCAAGGTGATGAGCCGTCTGATGAGCAAGGCGGGCGCCGGTGGCGTGTCGGCCAACCGCATCAGCCTGCTCCGCGATGCGGACGGCGATGGCAAGGCCGAGGTCAAGACCGCCTACATCACAGGCCTCAACTCGCCCTATGGCATGGCGCTGGTCGGCGACACGCTGTACGTCGCCAACACCGACGCGCTGCTCGCCTTTCCCTATGTCGCGGGCGAGGCGAAGATGAGCGGCAAGCCCACTAAGGTTGTCGACCTGCCCGCCAAAGGCACCAACCGCCATTGGACCAAAAGCCTGGTCGCCGCGCCGAACGGCTGGCTTTACATCGGTGTCGGCGCCGACAGCAATATCGGTGAAAAGGGCATGAACCGTGAGTTCCGCCGCGCCAGCGTGCTCGAAGTACGACCGGAAAACAAGTATATGCGAACCTTCGCTGCGGGCATCCGCAATCCCGTCGGTCTGGCTTATTATCCCGGCAGCGACCGGTTGTGGACCGTGGTCAACGAGCGCGACATGCTGGGCAGCGACCTGGTCCCCGATTATCTGACCGATGTTACCGAGGGCGATTTCTACGGCTGGCCCTGGTATTATTGGGGCGGCTTCGTCGACCCGCGCGTCGAGCCCGAGGCCGAGGATCGCCGCCAATATGTCAAGCGCCCCGAATATGGGCTGGGCGCACATACTGCGCCGCTCGGCATGACGTTCACCCAGGGGCTCGACCTTGGCGAGCGCTGGTCGAACGGCGCGCTGGTGGCGCTGCACGGATCATGGAACCGCGAACCGGCGGCGGGTTACAGTGTCGTGTTCGTCAAGTTCGGTGCCAACGGCAAACCGGTCGACGCGCTGCCCGTCACCCTGCTCGACCGCTTCCTGACGTCGGATAACAAAACCGCCCGCGGTCGTCCTGCCGATGTGAAGGTGGCAAAAGATGGCAGCGCGCTGATTGCTGACGACAGCGGTGGCGTCATCTGGCGGGTGGCGAAGGCGGGGTAAGCCCGACTTTCATTTTTGTCATTGCGAGCAAAGCGAAGCAATGACAGACTTTGCGGCGGGTACTAAACCCGCATCGGCATCAGCACGTAAAGCGCCGGGCTCTTTTCGCTTTCGCGGATCAGCGTTGGTGCGTTCGCATCGGCGAGGTGCAGTTCGACCGTGTCACCGTCGACCTGGCCCAAAATGTCGCTGAGGTAACGCGCGTTGAAACCGATTTCCATCGCCTCGCTATCGTAAACCGCCGCAACTTCTTCCGCCGCAGTGCCATTCTCAGGACTCGTCACCGACAGCGTGATGCGGTCCTTGTCGAGCCCGACCTTGACCGCGCGCGTCTTTTCGCTGGCGATCGTCGAGACGCGGTCGACGCCCTGATAGAGGCTTTTCGGATCGACCTTGAGCAGCTTGTCGTTCGCGGTCGGAATCACGCGACTGTAATCGGGGAAGGTGCCGTCAATCAGCTTCGAGGTCAGGATGGCGTTGCCGAGCTGGAAGCGGATCTTGCTGGCCGACAGGCTGATTTCGACATTGCCTTCGGCCTCGTCGAGCAGCTTGCGGATTTCGGTGACGCATTTGCGAGGCACGATGACGTCGGGCATCGACGACGCTCCTTCGGGGCGGGTCACGGTATAGCGCGCAAGGCGGTGGCCGTCGGTCGCCGCAGCCTTCAGCACCGGACCCGACGCATCCTCGGCGACATGCAGAAAGATACCGTTTAGGTAATAGCGCGTTTCCTCGGTCGAGATCGCAAAGCGCGTCTTGTCGATAATCTGGATCAGCTCCGCGACTGGCAGTTCGAAATTGGTCGGCAGGTCACCCTCGGCGATCACCGGGAAATCGTCGCGCGGCAGCGTCGGCAGGTTGAAGTTCGAGCGGCCGGCCTTGACCTGCATCTTACCCTCGGCAGCCGCGAGGCTGACCTCGGCACCCTCGGGAAGCTTGCGCGCGATTTCGAACAAAGTGTGCGCCGACACGGTAGTCGTGCCCGCGGTTTCGACCTTGGCGGCGATCGTTTCGACGACCTGCAAGTCGAGGTCGGTCGCCATCAGCTTGAGTTGGCCCGACGCATCGGCTTCGATCAGGACGTTCGACAGGATGGGAATGGTATTGCGCCGCTCGACCACCGACTGGACGTGGCCAAGGCTCTTCAACAACACTGCGCGTTCGATCGTCGCTTTCATTCTAATCCGCCATCCCTGTGTTCCGCGGGAGAAGTCCCTGAAAGGACCGCCAACAAAGGCGATTCGTCGCCCCGATTCCCGTCCCTTGAAAATGCCCACCTTCCTTAACGCACGCGTCGGCACGTGCAAGCCATGCTTGCAAAGCATCCCCAATCGCGCGAACGAAGGCGTAATGCGGCGCTGGACCTTCTTTTTCATGATGTTGGCGGCGCTGCCCGCCGCGGCGCTTGCCGCCACCCCGACGGCGCTCGGCATTTTCGACGGCTGGGGCGCCTTTCGCGATCCCGCCACCCCGCGCTGTTACGCCCTCGCAGCCCCCTCGGCGACGATCGGCACCCCGCAAGTCAAGGCCTATGCCAGCGTCGGTTATTGGCCCAAATCGCGCATCCGCGGTCAATTCTATGTCCGCCTTTCGAAAGCGCGCGCGCCGGGCCGTGACCTGCGCCTGACCATCGGCGGCCGCCGCTTCATCCTGACCGGCAACGGCGCGCATGGCTGGGCGAGCGACCCGCGGATGGACGCGGCGATCGTCGCCGCAATGCGGTCAGCACCCAGCATGAGCGTCGCGAGCAGCACAGCCAGCGGCCGCGCGATTGCCGACACCTACCGCCTGCGCGGCGCCGCGACCGCGATTGATGCGGCGGCGCTGGGGTGCGCGCGATTGGGATAAGGCTCAATCTTCGCGCGCGCGCTTCGCAAGTTCGCGCGCCAGAAAATCCAGCACCAGCCGCACCCGCGGCACATGGCGCAGCCGTTCGTGGGTCAGCAGCCACAAGCCAGTGGTGTCTTCCTTCTTGGGCGGGATGCAGCGGATCAGATCGGGTTCGCGATCAGCAATGAAAGCGGGCAGGATGGTGAGGCCCATGCCCGAGCGCACTCCGGCCAGGAGGCCGGTGCCCGTGTCATATTTCATCACTACCGAGTTTTCGAGCCCATATTGGCGCAGCCACGCCTGATAGGGTTCCCACACCCCGCCACCGCCGCCAATAAAGGGATGCGCGGCCAATTGTTCGCGGCTGTGCGGGATGCCGTGCCGGTCGGCATAGTCGCGGCTGCAATAGACCGTCCATGGATTGTCAGCGATACGCCGCCCCACAAGGCCGGCACCTGTCGGCTGCTTGCTGCTGCGGATCGCGATGTCGGCGGCGCCGCTCGCCAGATCGCGCTGCTCGTCCGAGGTGTCGAGCTGGAGGTGAATCCCCGGATGTTCGGCGCGCAAGTCGCGCAGGATTGGCGGCAGGATGGTGACCGCAAAGATTTCCATCGTCGTCAGGCTGACGGTGCCGCCAACTTCGCGCGATGATGCGCTGGCCGCTTCGCTGAACCGATCGGCGGCTTCGCGCACCGCTGCGGCGCTGCCCAGCATCGCCTCGCCCACCGGGGTCAGCGCGTAGCCCGCCTGCCGCCGCTCGAACAGGTTGAGCCCGGTCGCTTCCTCGAGCGCCGCAATGCGCCGTGCGACGGTCGTCTGGCTGACGCGCAGCGCCTGCGCGGCGGCCAGGGTGCTGCCCGTTTCGGCGACGGCCAGAAAGGCTTTGAGGTCGTTCCAATCATACATGGCGTCTTGTGCGTCATATGCGGCTTCGCGGCATTCTGCAATTTTGCAGAATGGTCGCGCAACATCGTTGCTCCTGCTGCCCCGAAGGATCGCTTATCTGCTGGTCGCCGGCTTCCTCCCCTCCTCTTCAGCCGGTCGATGGAGACTTAAGATGAAAAAGCTTCTGATCCTCGCCGCGCTGGCCACTGTTTCGGTTGGCCAGCCAGCTTTCGCCCAAACGGCGCCCGCAACCTCGAGCGTGGTTGTCCCGCACAAGGATCTCGATCTGCGGACCGAGGCCGGTACCAAAAGTCTCGACCGCCGCATCTGGCGCGCCGTCGTCGAAGTGTGCGGCACCGCGCCCGACTATGACCTGCAAGGCAAGAACGACGTCCGGCAATGCCGCACCGACACGCGGCAGCTTGCCTCGACGCAGGCCAATCGCGTGATTGCCAGCGCGGCGCGCGATAGCGTTATCCGGGTCAGCTCGATCCAGAAATAGCTGGCGAACCCATGTTGCAGGGTCCGTCAGGGCCGGGGGGGGGCGGGTGCG
>NZ_JAIBES010000071.1 GCF_019459305.1 Sphingopyxis sp.
AGTGGCCTTTTGCAAAAGGCCACTCCGACGCTCGAAACAAACGCCGCTTAACAACCCGGGGTGGACCAGTTTTACGTGTCGCCCCCGGACCACTTCACGATGTCGCTTGATATAACATCGATGTAAAGCCGTCCAGCGAGCCCCGCTCCTGATTGTAGGTTAGCCGCCATAGGCAGAGCTTTTCGACTCCTTGACCCGGCGCAGCCCTGCGTCCGGAGGCGGATACGCTTGCGCTCGGGCTGCCGAAAAGCAGACGCCAGACGCCCAAAATCAGACCGTCTCAGTTCAGACGTCCGCTCTCGCGGCATAAAAGCAGCCGGTCCGCTCTCATGTCCGGCTGCTTTTGGACAGCTCTTCGCTAACCCGTGCCTCGCGCAAAACAGCTTTCCCCACAGCTCAGTCCATGCAGCCCGCGGTTCGGGCATCGAAGACTTTCCGACACCTGGCGGCGTGCGAAACTCTCAACGTTGAAGACCGTCGGCTTTTGGTCGACAAATAGCGAGAGCGGACGGTTGTGGGCAGGCGTTCAACAATGGATGATCAACCCGGCATGGCGGCGAGCCACAAGGCTCCGAGTTCGAGGTCGATCCAATCGGCGGCGAACGGGTCAAACCCCGAGCCGGGATAGAGACAGAATTCGCCGAACAAGGGATGTCCGCTCACTTCGTAGAAATCGACGCGCAGGAAGCTTTTGCCTCGACCCAGAGTTTCGGCGGCGGCGAGCATAGCGGACAGCGATGCGGGCGCCGGAGGGTGATCGATATTGTCGACCAACGGCCGCCAGTCGCGATCGTGCAGGATCCAGCGGTGCCGGCCGCCGCGATCCAGATGGACCTGCACATGGGTCGCCTGTCCCCCGAACACATAAATCTTATAATCGATTGGCAGCGGCAATTGGCCGCCGAGCAAAGGTTCGGCGATCAGCCCGCGCGGGACATCGCGATAGGCCCATTCGTCGAGCCAGATGCCATAGGCCGATCGCTGCCAGCGCTGCGACCGCCGTTGCAGCCGGCGCCATTGCTCCGCGGTGGGCGTTCGGCTCAGGACGGCGTTTTGATTGCACCCATGGCGCGCCTTGAGCATGGCGGGGACGGGAAAGGGAACGTCGTCGGGGAGCGCCGTTCCCGACCACAGGGTCGGAACGACCCATTCCGGCCCGAGTGCAGCCCCGGCAAGACGCTTGGCCGCGACCTTGTCCATCAACGCCACCTGATCGGACGACCGGTCATATAATTTTCGCAACTGAACCAGTTCGGTGAAACGCACGGGCATCTCCAGATCGGGCAGGCGTCGATGGCGCCAGCCGTAACTCACGGCGACACGCCAGCGAGCGAGCGCGGCCCGGATTTCCTTGGCCGTCGATGGGTCAACCGATCGCGCGCGCACGCATGCAACGCTCGGTTCGGCCGCATGGGGCAAAAAATCTGCTGCCGCGCTATTGGACATGGCTTCTCTCCGGGTGGAAGAACGCGGAACGTTCGCGACCGACATTGGTTCAGAAACGATGCTGGTCGCCAGTGAATGGCGATGAGATAAGCAGATGCTTATACCGGCGCCCTTAAGCGGTTCGACGATAGCCTGCGACCGAGAGCCATGATCAGATCCTTCGACCACCGAAGGAACGCCTCATGTCCATTTCATCCCCTCTCGATTCCAATGACGTTGCCCCGAGCCCTTCGCGCTCGCGCCGCAGTTGGGACCCTGTTGTCAAAGTGACCCACTGGTCGATTGTGACCACCATCCTCGCAAACGCGCTAATCACCGAGGAGGGATCCGGCGCACATATCTGGGTCGGCTATGCGCTGGCTGCCATCCTCGCGCTTCGCTTGCTGTGGGGATTGATAGGTCCCGCCGAGGCCCGCTTGTCGGCCTTCCCCCCGAGCCCCCGCCGGGCTCTTGCCCACCTGCGCGACATTAGGACCGGCAGAAAAGAGGTTCATCGCTCGCACAATCCGCTCGGCGCGCTGATGGTCTATGCGATCTGGAGCATGCTCGGCGTCATCATCGCCAGCGGCATAGTGATGGCGGGGCCACCCTCGACGGCTTTCCTGAATCCAGCGGAGCAGTCGGGGGCAGTCACCGGGCAGGCGGTCGCGGGCCATGGCGATCATGATGACGATGAAAGGGATGAAGGCGCGGAAGGCGAGGACAGCGTGTGGGAAGAAGTCCACGAAACGGCCGTCAATCTACTCTACATTCTCATCGCACTGCATATCGCCGGGGTGGTGTTCGAGACGCGCCGCAGCGGCCGGGAAATCCTGTTGGCTATGTTGCCCGGGCGCGCGTAAACCGCGGTCATGCAGGAAAGACGCAGAGCGCTGGAACGCCGGGCTGTCGCGACCACCTTTCTGGTGATCCTCCAGGCTCTGGCGACGATCTTCTTCGTCGCCGACATCGCCGGCGACATCGCCGACGATGGCTGGAGCATGCACCTGCTCGTCGAAACTGGCGCGACCGCCGCGCTTCTCGCCGGGGTCGTCTTCGGCGCGCTCCAGCTGCGCTGGCTGATTCTTCGCGCCCGGCTCGACGAAACGGCGGTCGCAACGGCGCGCGGCGCCATGTCGGACCTAATCCGGCAGCGGTTTCTCGACTGGCAACTGACCGGTGCGGAGGCCGACGTCGCACTCTTCGCGCTCAAGGGTTTCGATGCGGCCGAAATTGCGCACCTCCGCGGCGCGGCATCGGGGACAATCCGGGCGCAACTCGCGCGCATCTACGCCAAGGCCGATGTGCATTCGCAAGTCGGTCTGATGGCCCTGATGGTCGAGGATCTGGTCGATGGCGACGCGATCAAGCCGGTCGAAGCCTAACCGCAGGGGAACAATGCATGAGAAGCCACCGCGAAAGCCATCTTGTTTCGCGCATCGGCTGGCTGCGCGCCGCCGTGCTTGGCGCCAACGACGGCATCGTCTCGACCGCGAGCCTGATCATGGGCGTAGCTGCATCGGGCGCACCGCGCTCCGCGATCCTGGTCTCGGGGATCGCAGGCCTCGTGGCGGGTGCGATGTCGATGGCGGCGGGCGAATATGTTTCGGTGAGCTCGCAGTCCGACACCGAGCAAGCCGACCTCGAACGCGAACGGCTTGAACTGGCCACAAGCCCCGAAGCGGAACTTGAGGAGCTTGCCGGCATATACCGGACACGCGGCGTCGATGCCGATGTCGCGAGAACCGTTGCCGTGCAGATGACCGCGTTCGATGCGCTTGGCGCCCACGCCCGCGACGAGCTTCACATAACCGATATGACCTCGGCGCGGCCGATCACCGCGGCGTTCACCTCCGCCGGCACTTTCACACTGGGCGCTCTGCTTCCTGTGCTGGCGGCGGCGATGCTCCCGCACGACTCGCTTGTGCCCGGCCAGGCGGTTGCATCGCTCCTGTTTCTTGGCCTGCTGGGATGGGTCGGAGCAGCGGCAGGCGGATCGCGGCCATTGAAGCCCGTGGCGCGCGTCATTTTCTGGGGCGCTCTCGCCATGGCGCTGACGGCAGGTATCGGACGACTGGTCGGAACCGCGATCTAACCGCAAAGGAACAGGCGCATGGACATTGGCGGGTTTGCGCTGGCGGTGCTGCTGATCGAGCTGACGCCCGGCCCGAACATGGCCTGGCTCCCCGGCCTTGCCGCAACCGAAGGCCGGCGCGGCGGGCTGGCTGCCGTCGCAGGCGTCGCGCTGGGGCTACTTGCGACCGGCATTCTGGCAGCGCTGGGGCAGATTGGCTATCCGACCCGGGGCGCACCAAGACCGTTCGGCGCGTGTTTGCGTTGATCATTGTCATTTCTTCTCGCCGATTTCGGCTGAATGAGTTCATGGTGCGAGTGCTCCAAATGGCGTGGTCTGGCCGCAAACAAACATTCGGCTCTTGGCATGGAACGGTCAAAAGCCGTGGTCGACGAATTTGCAGACCGGTGACCTCAGGCGCCAAAGTAACCGGCCGCGAACGGTGCGCTATCGCTTCCGGCAGCGCCAACTAAGCACCGTGGCGGCAACGCGGACGCCCGAGCCGGGGTCGAGCGGGAACCGGTAGGAAGGAAGCAAATTCTGGATAACTATCTGGCAAGGCGCCGCAAGCGTTGACGATGAGCTGTTTACGAGCTTTTACCAAACGACAAATATTTCCTAGGCGGGCGCTCCGTCCGCCAAGGCGGAGCGAAGCCTGCTCCGGGTTTCTGCGGCGGCAGCCTCGACATCCGCAAAGAGGCGGGCGCCGAGCACTTCGCTCGCCGTGACACGAAGCGCCTCGACTTCGCTCAGTAGCGTCCCGATCTGGGCCCCTAACACGCAAGCAGCGGCGATCCCCTCAATCGTTTGTAGGGCATGCAGGCAAGCGACCTTATCCGTCGCGAGATACTGACGGAACTGACCGAGGCCGCGATCGACGAAGCCGGTAAATGTCAAGGGCGGCGCAATCACCCGCAAGTTGCCACAGCGGTCAAACCGATGTGGGCTGGGGAGTTGCCGCCGCGCGACTTCCGACAGCGTGGTGCCGAGCCAATCAAGGCAGGTGATGGCGGTGAAAGGATCGTTCACGCCAGGAGAGAGGGCGCGTGTTCCCACTTCCACCAGCTCATCAATTAGAAACCGCGTGTCCTGAATCGGAGTTCGCTTGCTGCTGACCGCGAAGGTCGACTGGAGATCGGTCAGCGTGTCTTCCGCTACCGTGCTGTTCGACCAGGCCATGGCGTAAACGCTGTGGGTATCCATGAAGTCGCCGGGCCGGCAATTGAGACGAAGCATGAGCCCCGAATCAGTCGCGATCGCCATCAGCCGCTCGTCGTCGATTGCCTCGATGTAACCTATTGCCGCAGAACGGACAGATGAAACGCCCAGCGCCGGCGTCAGGCCGACTGCTCGGAGTGGCTCGGGAATGGCAGTCTCATCAACCGGGCTGCCATCGGGAGAGTCTCCGATGAAGCTCGGAAACCGTTCCTGCACCGAGTGCAGCAACTGGCGTCCGATACCGGCGGTAATAGTGTTCACATGAATGCTGCGCGGTACATGATGAACAAAGAAAATAAGTACCGCGATCGAGCACAAGGCGAGCACGAGGGCGATGATGATGGCAAGGTCTGGAACGAATTCTTTATCGTCGCCACCCCGGATGGTGCGAAGAACGACGAGGCAGTAAAGGAAGGTAGCAATAAAGGTGCCTAGGGTGACCTGATTGCCTCGGTCGCTCATAAAGTTGGTTAGGACTCGCGGACCGTATTGACTGGCGGCGTAGGACACCGAGGCGATCGTGATCGAGAATACGACACCAGCCACCGTGATGGCGGACCCTGCGATCGTGGACAGCACTTGTTGTGCGCCATCGGCTTTGTTCGACTGATACCAGCTCAAGCCGTCGAGCCAATCCGACCCGATGTTCGCGTCGATGTAGACAGAACCGGCACCGAGAAAAAGGGCCGCCGTTGCCATGATAGCTGGCACGAACCAGTAGCTGGAGCGGATATTCTCCAACAGCTTCAGTATCCGCGGACGCATCACGTATCGCCAGGGCGATTACAGCGAAGCGATATGCCGGTCCTGGCGAAGGATTTCTCGATATACCCGAAATAGGACGATACTTGCCGCGCGACTTTGGCGCTTTCGTCCAATAACCTCGACGTGGTGATCCGCTCCGCATCGACAGGGAACAGATCGAACTTCAGCTCGATCTCGTCGGCTATGTCATGCTGGTTCAAGAAGGCTCCCATTATCGGCAAATATACCCGCGACGAGAATGAACGTTCCCCAGATATTCCCCAGAAATACGGTCAGGAGCGTCCGAGATCGACGCATGAAGCAAAAAATAGCGGCGCTAAAGAGGCAGCCAATGAACTTGAAAAACTCCTGAGGGGGTCGCCCCACCGCCAGGTAAAACTATGATCTTCGTTGCAAGCCTCGTCATCGGTTAAAGGGGCGGGCCCGCTTGCTATCGTGTCGTGCCGCATGGTTTTATCACGGCGTCTCACCGGCCATGAGCATCGCACTTAGGGTTCGATTACGCGATCGCGCAGTGACACTGTCCGGTACCCGGGGTCGGGCAGAGGAATCTTTGCTGCAATGAGATCTTTCAACACCGAGGCTCTCACGGCGGCTGCCGTATTCTTGTAGTCGGAGCGCTGACTGTCGGCCCAGAACGTCACCGCGACACGAATGTCATCCTGACCCAGCGCATCGATTCGAACCTCCGGGGGCGGCGCATCCAAAACGCCCGGTGCATTCATGGTCGCAGTGCGAATAATCTCGAGCGCGCGGCTGACGTCGACGTCATATCCCAGCCATAAATCCACAGCGCCCCGCCGAACAGGATCGGCGGTGTTGTTGACAATTCTCGACGTGAATACCTCAGCATTGGGGACCAACATTACCCGCCCGTCGTAGGCCCTCAGGCGAGTTGCTCTGAGCTCGATCTTCTCGACGCTGCCCTCAAGATCGCCGACCACGATCTGGTCGCCGATCCGGAACGGCCGCAGTGTCAGCAGCAACAGGCCGGACACGAAATTCGACAATATATCCTTCAAGGCGAAACCAAGCACGATCCCGGACAAGCCGAGCCCCGCCGCGACGGTAGTTGGGTTGAACCCGAGAGCATCTACGGCGACGAAGAAGCCCAGAGTGATAATGGCATAAAAGGCGAATTGTTTGATGAGGCTCTCGACCGTAATGTCTTCCACCGTCCGGCGAAAAAGCAGCCGCAGAGCCGCGCGTACCCCGCGGGCGAGGAGCCAGAACAGCGCGATGACGATTGCTGCGGCGAGAACTCTCGGAATGATACGACTGACCGATTCAGCCAATCGGCTCACGGCGGCCTCACCGGACCCCCGCGTTTCGGCGACGAACCGGCCGCCCCAGCCGAGGCGGCGATCCCGGGCGCGCTGCAAGGCTGTGTCCAGGGAAGACGCCCATTGCCGCGCCAGCGCTGCCTCGGTCGTAAACGCATCCTCGGCGTCGCGCGGCGTGACGCTGACGACGGGAATGCCAGACACCGTTACACTCCACCCTGCGGCGGTGCGCCGCGGCGCGGCGGGCGCAAGCGCATCGGGATTTCCGAGCAGCGGCGATAACCGTTCCTCTACACGGCGGGCCCGAGCGGTAGGATCACCATCATCGGTTCCCGGTCCGACCTGAAACACCGAACGTCCATCGATACGCACGGTGGCAGCCTCAGCTTGCGCGAAAGCGGGAACGCCTGACGCCGCGAGCATCAAGGCCATAAGCCACGCGATTGTGATCGAACGGACTATCCAACTGCGCCTCATAGCGATGCGACGTCCCAGTTCAGGATGAGAAGATCGCGCGAGGAACAATGTGCGAGTGACAGCGTTGGCAATGCATATCCTTGGGTAAACGACGACTGAGGTGCAAATTATTGCGCCTTCGATATTCATTATCACAAAAACAGGAGATTATCATGTATGGATGGGCCTTTACGTTCGCGATTGTTGCGCTGATCGCAGCGGTACTTGGATTCGGCGGTCTTGCCGGCGCCTTGGGCAATATTGCCCTGATCATTTTTGTAGTAGCGCTGATCGGGACCATCATTTTCTTTGTTCTCGGCTGGAAAGCAGCGAAGAAAATCATCAACTGATCGACCCTCTGGCCGCCCGTTGCGCTTTTCGCGCTTTCTGGCGGATCATGGAACAAGGCCTGTGCCCTTCGCCACTCAAAACGGAAAGAAGACGCTGATAGCAGCTATTGCCACCGCGAACGTGATCAGATTGAGCGGCAAACCGACGCGGACAAAGTCCATATAGCGGTAGCCGCCCATCTGGTAGACGATGACATTGGTTTGGTAACCGAACGGTGTCGCAAATGCGGCGCTGGCAGCCATCATTACTGCGATCAGGAACGGTCGCGGGCTCACTCCCAGGCTTTCAGCGAGAGCCACGGCAACCGGGGTGATCAACACCGCCACGGTGGCATTAGACAGCAGTTCCGTCAGCACCATCGTCAGCAGATAGAGGACGATCAGCGCGATTAGCGGGTTGAGTCCATCGACGCTGGCGATCAAGAGATCCGAAGCCTGTGCGGCGAGGCCGCTCTGCTCCATAGCAATACCAATCACCACCATGCCCGCGATCAGGATGAGAATTTCGGGCCTAAGCCCACTATAGGCCTCGTCGGCCGTGATGACGCGCAGCAGGATCAGCAACACGGCGCCCGCAAAGGTCGTCGCCGCGATTGGGGCGACGCCCAAGGTTGCGAGCGTGATCGCGCCGATAAAGATCGCCAAAGCAATTGCAGCCTTCAACGGCTGAAGCGACCGCTTAACCGCAAAAAGTCCCGCATCACCAATTTGCGCACTGCCGATATGCGACTGGTCGATGTCGGCCGGCGCGCCTTCGCGCTCGTCGGCTTCATGGCGCCCGCCGAGCAAGCGGCCGCTAAGAAGGAAAAGATAAAGTCCGCCGGCGATGGCCACTGGAATACCGACCGGCGTGATCTCGAAGATGCCGAAACGCGGCTGCCCCGCGACACTTGCCATGTCGTCCACCAGGAGATTGGTCGAGGTTCCGATCAAGGTGCAGCATCCGGTGAGGATCGTGACATAGGACAAAGGTATCAGGAAGCGCTTTGGCGACAGGCCCAGCGTGGTGGCGACGTCGCGGATCACCGGCGCCCCAAGTACCACAATCGGTGTCGAGTTGAGAAAGCAGGACACCGACCCGATCATCGTGATGAGTAACCACAGTCCAGCCGTGCCGAGCCGCCGACACATCGCCACGGCCATCGTGATTGCACGATCGAGCAGGCCGCTAAGTTCGAGGGCGTAGGCGATCACGAACAGCGAGGCGAGCGCGATGATTGCAGGGCTGGCGAACGCACTCTGCACTTCGACCGGACGCACGACTCCGGTCATCAACAGCACCGCGGCGCCAGTCAAGGCAACGACATCGGCCCGGACCTTGTCCCAGATGAGCGCCGCGACGACCGCGCCGAGGACGAGTAGGGTCAGGATCTGGTCCACCGTCATACCCACTGCGTCAAGCGGCATTGGCTTGCTGTCAATGTCTGGCGGAAGAAAAATTTGCTTTGGGGTCTGGAGGATAAGCCCGGATTTGCTATCAAGGTTTAATGCAGGAACCGAGCGTAAGGAACAGTCGGCTCGCAATCGCCGGCGGACTCGCCGCAATCTTTGTGGTCGGCGGCGGCGGGTTTTTCCTCGGCCGCGAGACAGCGCCAGCGCCACCGAAGCCTGCTCCCATAGTTGTTCCCGTGCCCGCGCCAGTCCCTGAGCCCAAAGCTCCGGCCAAGCTCGGGCGCGCCGATCTTGTCGGGCTGGCCGCGCAGGCAGCAGACGCTTTTGCATCGGGAGAGAGCCTTCCCGAGAATATTAGCGATGCCGCAGGTCAGCGCTTTGAGCTGCTTCTGCCATTCGGCTGCACCGGACCGAGTGACGCGGAGAGCAACCTTCCGGCGCGGTGGAGTTTCGATGAAGAGGACGGCGTCCTGCGGATTTCGTTCAAACCCGAAGTGTGGGGTGGCGCCGACTGGGGCTTGGGTGACCAGGCCGCCATAGACGCTGCCGAAGGCTTCTGGATTGCCCGACCCTGGTCATCAAGCGACAGATGTCCGCCGCGCAGCGATCAAGGCGCCGTTCGGGGAGCCGATCCGGTAACGCTGCCGGGCCAGTCATTGGCCATTGCGCAGATTTTCCGCGATGATGCCGACCGCGATGGATGGCGAAGCGGGCGTGCGTTTGACGTTGTGAAGCGTGTCGACGCCGAAGCTTTCGACGGCTCGCAGGGGTTTCGCCTGCGCGTAACCGGACGCCTCGAAAATATCGCGGGGGGCGCCCCGATCCGCTGCGTCCAGCCGGGCGGCAGCGAGCAGCGACCGCGATGTCTGATCGGCGCGCGGATCGACACCGTCCGCATCGAAGATCCGGCAAGTGACGATACGCTCGCAACCTGGTCGATTACGCGCCAACCGTAAGCCCCGCAATCGAAGCCGATGCAGCCGCAATAGATTGCCTTGAGCATTTGCTCGTGCTGCTGCGTCGCCGATCAGCACGGTCCGTCCCGGCTGATGCACAGCTCGGCAACAACGGCTTTGAAACATCGCGCGCGGTGCTCGACGGTGCGCGCACCCGAAAATCAGGAGAAAATTTATGAAAAAGCCGTTTGGCTTTGTTGCGACGCTGTGCGCCCTCGGCGCGCTTCCGATGGCTGGTTCGACCGCGCTCGCGCAACAGCCCCCTGCCGTCCAACCCGTCGCATCGATCGCCCCGGGCGCCAAAGTGTATGACAATGCCGGTCAGCAAGTCGGCACCGTCGCCCAGGTCGCGGGCGATAAGGTCGCGGTCGCCGTCGGGAACAACGGCATCGTCGTGCCGCTCCAGGCTTTGGTTCAGACCGAAAAGGGTCCAGCCCTGAACGCGTCGAAGGCCGAAATCGTCGAGTCGGTTGAACAATCGGTCAAGGATAATGCGGCCGCACTAAATACCGCGCTTAAAGTGGGCGCCGAGGTTCGCAGCGCAGGCGGAAGCAAGGTGCTCGGTACGGTCAAGCAAGTTGGCGCCAATTCGGCCACGCTCGCGACTGCGGCGGGAGATGTCAAAATGCCGCGCAACGTGCTGTTCGTTTCCAAGGCGGGCTTGGCGGCCAACTTGACGGCCGGACAATTCGACGAAGCCGTGCGGAATTCCCAAGCGTCGAGCGCGCCGCAGTCGCAATGATTTACGGAGACGATTGGTGAGCTTGCGTTCGGCATTTATCGGCGCGAGCGGCGCGATATTTATCGCTTCCCCCGCCTCGGCAGGGGAAAAGATTCCCAATGATATGGCACGATGCTCGGGCGATGGCGCTACCGTGCTCGCGACTGTTCGTGGGATCAAACAGGTGCAAGGCACCATGCGTGTCCAAAGTTACCGCGCTACGAAAGCCGATTGGCTCAAAAAGGGGCGCTGGCTGAAAAGGATCGACGTGCAGGCTGCCGCAGGGACAATGCGTTTCTGCATCCCCGTAGACGCGCCGGGCCGCTACGCCATAGCGGTGAGGCATGATCTCAATGGCAACGGAAAGACCGATATTTTTACCGATGGCGGCGGCATGTCAAACAACCCGTCCATATCGGTCTGGAACTTGGGCAAGCCGAGCTATAAAAAGGTCGCGTTCGCGGTGGATGGACGCACTGCGATCCGCATCGACATGAAATATATGTAGCGATGGATTGAGTCCGGCCGCCTGAATGAGCTAGTCGGAAAGAGTCGCCGAAGCAGCGTTCGGTTTTCGTGCGCCTTTTAGCGATGCACGAAACGTCACGGCCATTGCAACTGCGCCGCGCATCTGCCGTAATCCAAGCGCATTGTAACTGGCGCCAACCGGCGTTACCGACGCACCTTAGAGGCAACATCATTTCCAGCTCGCTGATCCCCCTTCTCGTCATCCTGTTGATGGTGGCGGCCAATGCACTGTATGTGGCGGCCGAGTTCGCCACCGTCGGCGCGCGCAAATCGCGCGTGCAGGAGGAGGCCGAGGCCGGTAACCGCGCGGCAGGCAAGCTGCTGAAAATCCTGCGCGACCCGGTGAAGCTCGATAATTATGTGGCGGGCTGCCAGGTGGGCATTACCATTAGCAGCCTCGTTGCGGGCGCATACGGCCAAGCGCAGTTGACCCCGCTACTCGTGCCCCATCTTGGCGCGATGGGCGGCCAGATTACCGCTATCATTATCGTGTTGCTGGCCGTGACGATGATCCAGGTGGTACTGGGCGAGTTGCTGCCCAAGACGATCGCGCTGCGCTATCCCGAGCGGCTGTCGATGGCGACATTGCTGCCGATGCGGGCCAGCCTGATCATCTTCCGGCCGCTGATCGATATTTTCAATGGCACCGCCTTCGCGATCATGCGGCTGTTCAAGCTGAACGTCGACCATAGCCACACGCATGTCCATTCGCCCGACGAACTGGAAGCGTTGTTCAAGGCAAGCGCGGCGGGCGGCCTGATCGATGCCGACGAGCGTAATATGCTGACCGGCGCGCTCAGCGTCGACGACCGGCTGGTGCGCGAAATCATGACCCCGCGCCCGCGCATGATGACCGTCAGCGCGCAGGAAACGGTCGAAGCGGCCCTGAAGCGCGCCGCCGCGACACCCTATTCGCGGTTTCCGGTAACTGGGGCGACCAGCGAAGATGTCGTCGGGATCATCCACCTGCGGACCTTATTCGCCGCCTTCGAGCAGGATCCGGCGGCCATCATCGGTTCGATCAAGCGCGACCCGCTGATCGTCGCCGACGTGATGACGGTGCCGAAACTGTGGCAGACGCTGCGCACCAAAGGGCGGCGCAGCGCCATGGTCATCAACGAATATGGCAGCTTTACCGGCCTCGTCACGCTCGAGGATGCGCTCGAAGAAGTGTTTGGCGAGGTTCAGGACGAATTCGACAACGAAGAAGAGCTGATCGTCCAGCAGGGCGCGCATCTGAGCGTTCGGGGCGACGTCCGGCTTTCGATGCTCGCCGACCGCCACGGCATCACGCTGCCGCAGGATCGCGCCGATACGCTCAGTGGCCTGGTGTGGCATCAGCTTGGTCGGCTTCCCGTCGTCGGCGACCGCGTCCCGGTGGCGGGCATGCCCTTCAGTCTCATCGTCGAGGCGATGGAGGGGCATGCCGTTCGGCGCGTTCTGATCGAGCGCGCGGCGGAGCGTGAGGAAGTATGAGCGACGTCCTCATCCCGATCGCGGCCATTCTGGCGCTCGTTATTGTCAATGGGGTGTTCGTCGGCGCCGAATTCGCGCTGGTCGGCGCGCGCCGCAGTCGTTTCGAGACGATGGCAAAGAACGACAACCCCGCCGCCAAATGGCTGCTGCGCGTGTTCGATCGCGACGGGGGTAAGGATGCCTATATCGCCATTGCCCAGCTCGGGATCACGCTCGCCAGCATCGGGCTCGGCATGTACGGCGAACCCGCAGTGGCGAAATGGCTATACGGGCCGCTCGAAAACATGGGGCTTTCCTACGACCAGTCGCATGCGGTCGGCTTCGTGATCGCGCTCGGCGGGATCACCTTCCTGCATGTCGTCTTTGGCGAGATGATTCCGAAAGCGATGGCGTTGCAGTCGCCGGAACGCGTCAGCATTTCGCTCAACCCGGTGATGCGCCTGTTCGGCGTTCTGTTCCGCCCGATGGTGATCCTGTTGAACAAGATTGCCTTTGCGCTGATGCGCCTGCTCGGCATTCCCGATCCCGGCAAGTCCGCGATGCTGTACAGCGCACAGGAACTGGAGATCGTGACCGGCGACGTCGCCGCGAGCGGCCAGCTTGAGGACGCCCAGGTCCGGCTGATCGAGAATATCTTCGAGATGAAGGATCGCACCGCCGAGGAGCTGATGACGTCGCGCGGCCGGATGATCGCAATTGCCGCCGATGCAAATGCCGAGCAGGTTGCGGCAACGATCGCGCAGGAAACCCTGGCCCGCTACCCCGTCTATGGCGCGTCGCTGGACGACATCTGGGGCGTGCTGCACGTCAAGGATTTCATCCGCAATCGGGTGGCCGATGCCGGAAGCGACCTCAAGGCGATCATTCGTCCCTTGCCGCGGGTGGCGGCGGGCATGTCGGCGTTCGACCTGATGACGCTGTTCAAGAAACAGCGGGTCCACGCCGCACTGGTTGTCGACGAATTTGGCGGCACGCTGGGGTTCGTGACGATGGACGACCTGGTTGCCGACCTGATCGACGAAACGGGCGGACCGGGGCTCGACTGGATCCAGCTTCTGCCCGACGGCACGATGCTGCTCGACGGCGAGGTGACGCTCGCCGAGCTGGAGGAGGATCATGGGCTGGACATCGACCATCCCGAGGTCTCCACGGTTGCCGGGCTGTTTCTGGCGCAAGATGGCGTACTGCCCAGTGTCGGTCGACGCGTGAAGTTCAAGAATTACTCTTTTGTTGCCGAAGAGGTTCGCGGAATGAAAATTTTGCGCGTACGGTTGGAGCAACTTCCCGCCGAAGGCTAAGACTTCCAACGATTGCGGAGGCATTCGAACGAATGATCGGCTTCGTACCGATGGCGGGCAAATGAGCGATTATGTAATCCTCTTCGCAATCGTGCTGGCGGTAAACCTCCTGCCGGCTTTTGGACCGCCGACCTGGTCGATCATCGTCCTGTACGGTTTCAACAGCGACCTGTCCGTCCCGGGGATCGTGCTCGTCGGCGCCCTCGCTGCTGCATCCGGCAGGTATCTCCTCGCGCAGACATTCCGGTATTTCGGCAAATATCTGCCAAGAAGGACGCGAAGGAACCTGGCCGCTGCCGGTAAGGCGCTGGAACAGCGACGGCGAAACACCGTCCTTGCGCTCGGTCTGTTCGCGCTGTCGCCTTTGCCGTCGGCACAATTGTTCGAAGCGGCAGGTCTGGCGGGCGTCCGCCTCCTGGGTTTCACCGCGGCCTTCTTCATTGGTCGCACGATATCCTATGCCATCTATGCCGGCACGGCGAACAGCGTCAGGGAAACGAGCATCGGTGAGTCCTTTCGAAGCGCGCTGACCAGTCTGATCGGACTTAGCACTCAGTTCGTCATGATTATGATGCTTGTCGCCCTGATCCGAATTGACTGGCGCGGGCTGCTCCACAAGAGAAAGCGCGATTAGCGAATGCGGATGTTTCTTTTCGCACCGAACGCCTTGTCAGCTCGCGAAGGAAGCGATTGTTGACCTTTTTCTCCGCCAGTCCGCTGGCCCGTGCGGACTTGTGCTGCTGGCGGCAACGACTGAGAACTCGAAAAGTGATATGACGAAGCTTGCCTTCTGGAGCGCCCTCGCCGTGACCCTGTACTTCGCATTGAGTCCTGCGCCACCGGTGTTGATCGAGAATGACAAGTCGCAGCATATATCGGCATTTGTTACACTAACTGCCTTGTTTTGTTGGGCGTATCCGAAGGTACAATGGTTCTGGGTCTTGGGATCACTGGCGATTGTCGGGGGCGCCATCGAGATCGTTCAGGCTATTCCCGGCTTGCATCGGACAAGCGATATTGCTGATTGGTATGCCGACGTCGCCGCCGTGGCACTGACGATACTGCTTGTACGATTGGTCCTGTGGACGAAGAATTCGCGAAGCGTTTCTGCGGTCTGTGCGGATTAGTCCATTATTTGCTGGACCGATTGCCGCTTGGCCGTCTTGGTCTAACAAGACACTGAAACGCCGATCGGAAAGCTGCGCTTTGGCAACCTTGCCCAATTCGATTACTTACCAGCGGCGAATTTTAGTCAAAATGGCCGATTCCAGTCAGGCAGCCTTCGAACGTGTCCCTGGCAAAGCGGACATTCAATCGCCGACGCTCTCGGTGTAAACGATAAACCGCCACGAGAAACACGCTAAACCCGCCCACTGAACAACGGAGCGTGAATCAATGTCGAACGAAAGCGGATTTTCTGGCCATTTGAAGCGGAAATGAAAGATCGCGTGCCGGCTGTTCGGCGCGTTAATCGCGCGCTGGATAATCGCCCTGCGCAGCATGAAAGTGTTGCTTGACCGGCTTTCACCGCGCAGCATGATAGCGCGCGCGGGGTTGGCGAGAAGGCGATTGGCTTCGCGTTGATGAGGTTCGGGATGACGGTCATTCAGCGGGACAAACTTGTCGAGATCGGGGTGTTCGCCATTTTGGGCGGAATATCAGGCGCCAGCATTGGGCTGCTCTGGGTCGAGGGCTTCAAAGCCGAACACATATTCGCGCTCGCGGGTGCCCTTATCGGCGCGGCGGCTACGGTGGGCGGCGCGATATGGGTCACGGACAGAAATGAGCGACAAGCCCACAAGCGGGAAACCGAAATTTTGATTAGGGCAATACAGGATGTTACCAAACACACAGACCGTCTTTTTAGCGCCGTACTCACTTGGGACGGAGATGCCGAGGCCACGATAACCAGTGAGTTTGACATTCCCTATATTCGTTTCAAGATAAACACGGACAAATTCCGTGACCTTCTCGAAGAGGCACTCGCGCACGCCAAAACCCTGAACTTCGAACAGCGACATCAGTTGAAACTTACGGTTGCGGCCGTTGAAGCGCTGTTGGAGCATCGCCAAAAATCGGGAGAAAGAGAAGGCGATGCGTTACTGACCTTGCGTGACTGGCAGATGGTGACCGCGATGCTGATGGGCTCCTTGGTTTCGTCGAAAGAAGCCCTGGAGACTGGGCGCGTCGTGAGATTGACTGTGGTCGACGATGTCTTTGAACAATTTGAAGCTGACAACCAAGATTCACCCAAATCATAGGTCAGCATCCTCTTCAGTTACTGCGGTTTTGAGGGGCGCGCTGTCCCGAGCATGATGAACCAGCGGCGCGCAGCGCTTGCCGAGTATTCGTTCACCTTCGCCCAGCCATTACGGATGAAGCGGCCTTCAAACTCAGACGCTGGCGGTCAAACGGTGTGCGTCGAATAGGGACGGAGCGGCTTGCTGGCCATCAGGATTGCTTTCGTCGTGGCAACACTGCTGGCCGCCGCAGGCTATCGGGTGGTAGTCCCTTATTTGCGCGGCTTTGGGACGACGAATTTCGTTTCGCAAGACGAGCCGCGCAACGGCCAGCAATCGGTTTTTGCGTCTGACGCGATCGCGCTGCTGGATGCGCTGGGTATCGAAAAGGCCATTCTCGCGGGCTGCGACTGGGGCGCCCGCACCGCGTGCATCCTCGCCGCACTCTGGCCCGAGCGGTGCACGGCGCTCGTCTCGGTGAGCGGCTATCTCATCGGCAGCCAGAAGGCCAACATGATGCCTTTGCCACCCGCGGCCGAACTGTCCTGGTGGTACCAATATTATTTCGCCACCGAACGCGGCCGGGCGGGTTATGACGCAAACCGCACCGACTTCGCAAAACTGATCTGGCGCACGGCTTCACCGACCTGGCGGTTCGACGACGCCACCTTCGCACGAACAGCACGCGCCCTCGAAAACCCGGCCCATGTCGCGATTGTCATCGACAATTATCGCTGGCGCCTGGGCCTGAGCGCAGGCGACCCGACGCTTGACGCGCTGGAACGGCGGCTTGCCGACTTCCCGGTTATCTCGATCCCGACAATCACGCTGGAAGGTGACGCAAACGGCGCGCCGCATCCCCAACCGGCGACCTACGCCCATCGCAACATCGCGGGCGGCATCGGCCATAAACTGCCTCAGGAAGCGCCTAAAACCTTCGCGCAGGCAGTGATCGATGTCGCATCAGCAGCTTCTAGAGGAGCTATACTATAAGTACCCTGTGAAGCGGAAAATCGCATTCGCCCTCTTGATGGGCATCGTCACGACGGGCATCATCTCGTTCACCCTAATCGCTATCAATCTCGGCTTTTCCGGTAGTTTTGTCGCAACATGGTTGCGGTCATGGGCGACCGCCTATGTCATTGTCATTCCAATAATTCTCTTAGTTAGTCCTCGTCTGCAAGCGCAAGTGGACAGGGTCCTAAGCTAATGGGTGGACCGATGTGCTAGGTTTCGTGGACGTCTTAGATTTACTTTGGCAATTGAGAGGCCGGTTGACCTACTGCCCACTGCCACATCGTTCGGCCTGGCGCGAAGGCGGTTAGGCCCGCAACGACTAGTGCGCCGACAAAAAAATTGCGCAAATGCTTCTTGTGGGCCTCGATATTGCCTTGCCGCGCAGAAAAAATCGCCTGAGGTATAGCTACGAACGTCAACAGAGTGAATAAGTGTATCCAGCTGAACTGACCGTCATTGACGTTTCGGATAAAAATCGTTGCGGTAGCTGTGACGAACATCATCGAAAGCCATATTTTGCCGAGCATCTTATGGCGCCGCCCCCCTTTCCGAGACATAATGACGTAGGCCCCAAGCGGGATTGCTGGAATAACCGTGAGGAGGTGAATTGTAAGAGCCACGTCGCGCACCCACGGAGTGGGAGGCGCGAAGCCCAGCATCCAGCGTCCGGACGCGTAAATGCACAGCGCCAGCAGCAGCGTTGAAGCTCCAACGGATGCAATGCGCACCCAAATCGGCAGATCAAAGCTTTGGGTAGATTGAACTGGGGCAATCGGAACTGAGGTCATTTTGATGCGGCCTTTCATGCGATTTCTTCGGACTCAATGCAGCAGGCCGCTTTGCAGCCAAGCCCTTCTGCGTTAGTTGGACGTCTGTTTCGTCAAGTGGGCCGGACAGTTCCGCTATGCCAAATGACGAAGCGTGAACGGGGGGGAGCTTGGTGCCGACACTTCGCGAATGGGTTATTGAAATAGCGGTAATACTTGCGATCGGAGTGGTTCTGGCCGCTCTTGGCCCGTTCGGAAGTTTTACCCTTGGGACGTTCGCTGACAGGTTGCTTTACTGGATCCCCGCAGCCCTGCTCGGTTATGTCGTCGTACGCCCAACCACTTTGGTGGCGCTGGTGATCGGAAAGCGGCTGACCTTACCGGAGGTGCCCACCGCAGGAGCCGGTATATTGGTAGCCGCAATACCTGGCTCCTACGCCATCGCCTATTTAGGCGGCTACCGTTCTGGTGCCGGGGCCCAGTTTCAAGAGCTTTTTCAGTTATACGTGAACGTTGCGCTTATCGGCATCCTGGTGATGCTGGTTTTCCTGTTGATCGGACGGCGTGCAGTGCTGCCCGTGGCAACGGAGCAATTCATTATTCCTGCTTCAGCGCCTCTGCTAGTTGCTCAACCCGAGGCAGGCACCCCGTTCCTTCGGCGGCTTCCCGCAGCTTGGCGCGATCAGCTCATCGCGCTCGAAATGGAAGATCATTATGTCCGCGCCCACGGACCCGATACGAGCGTGCTTATCTTGCTCCGAATGCGTGACGCGGAAGAGGAACTGGCTGGATACGACGGACTTCGCGTCCACCGGAGTTGGTGGGTGGCCCGGCGCGCAGTCAAGCAAATACTGCGAACTGGCCGTAATGTGACGCTGCGGCTTGATGGTGGGTTAGAAGCGCCTGTCGCCAGAGACCGCATCACGGCTCTGGAAAGCGCAGGCTGGCTGGGGTGATATTAAACGCCTGAAATATGTAGTGACACTCGACAGTGACCGTCCGCTTTTCGGATTACTTCGTCTGGAACGTCACCGCTGATAGAAGGCGCATTGCTGCAGAGCCGCTCTTCGGCTCAAACTGGCCCGTTTCAGACCGTCGGGTTTCTGGCACTTAACTCCTGAAGCAGACATCGACGCGGCCGGGACGATGAGCGACCGCGCAACGTTGAACGGCAATTGCAGATATACCCTGCCGTATGATAGCTTCTCAAAACAGTCAAAATTGTTCACGGACGGCAACGCATCGTCCCTCCAAGCATTGAAATGCTACGACTCCGCGGGGACTGCTGTCCTCGGACATTGAAGATGATCGGGGACATATCATGCCGACACCGGAAGAATTTCCCGTTTCCAGACGTGGACTTATCACAGGAGGTGCCGTGTCTGTTGCTGCGGTGTCCATAGCGGCGCCTTCGACCGGCGTCGCGGCGGCCAACAAGGCAGTTACTCAGCCACCGACGGCTCGTGTTGCCTTCAACGTTAACGGCACCGCGCACGACCTCGAACTCGATACGCGAACGACGCTCCTTGATGCGCTGCGCGAGCATCTTCGGCTGACCGGCACTAAAAAAGGCTGCGACCATGGACAGTGCGGTGCCTGCACCGTCATCGTCGACGGACGGCGGATCAACAGTTGCCTGTCGCTTGCGGTGATGCACGACGGCGACAAGATCACCACGATCGAGGGGCTGGGCCTGCCTGGCAATCTTCACCCGATGCAACAAGCATTCGTCGTCCACGACGGCTATCAGTGCGGCTATTGCACCCCCGGCCAGATCTGTTCGGCCGTCGCAGTGCTCGACGAGATCAAGGCCGGCATTCCGAGCCATGTTACTGCCGACCTCACCGACGCACCGACCGTCACACGGCCCGAACTGCGCGAACGGATGAGCGGCAACATCTGCCGCTGCGGCGCCTATTCGAACATCGTCGATGCCATTGTCGATGCCGCGGGAGTGAAAGCATGAAGAGCTTTACCTTCGAACGCGTCGACACGCCTGCCGCGGCGACCATGGCTTTCACTCGAACGCCCGGAGCGCGCTTCATTGCCGGCGGGACGAACCTTCTCGACCTGATGAAGCTCGAAATCGAAACGCCCGGTCACCTGATCGACGTAAGTCGGCTCAGTTTCGACAGGATCGAGCCGACCAGCGATGGCGGCGTTCGTATCGGCGCGATGGTCCGTAACACCGATCTCGCCGCCAACGCGCGCATCCGGCGCGACTATGGCCTCATCGCGCGCGCGCTTGTCGCGGGCGCATCGGGGCAGCTTCGCAACAAGGCGACAACCGCGGGCAATCTGCTCCAGCGCACGCGCTGTTCCTATTTCTACGACACCAACCAACCGTGCAACAAACGCAAGCCTGGCAGCGGTTGTGCGGCGATTGCCGGCTTCAGCCGCAATCACGCGATCGTCGGTGCCAGTGATGCCTGTATCGCAACGCACCCTAGCGACATGGCGGTCGCAATGCAGGCGCTCGACGCTGCGGTTGAGACGGTCGATGCGGCGGGCGAGACCCGCAGCATTGCGCTGGCCGATTTCTACCGCGCGCCCGCAAATACCCCGCATCTCGAAACGGTGCTGGCACCGGGCGAGCTGATCACTGCCGTAACACTGCCGAAGCCGATCGGCGGCACGCATATCTATCACAAGGTCCGCGACCGCGCGTCCTACGCTTTTGCGCTGATCTCAGTAGGCCTGGTCGTGGGGGGGGGGGGGGGGGGGGGGGGGGGGGGGGGGGGGGGGGGGGGGGGGGGCGGGGGGGGGGGGGGGGGGGG
>NZ_JAIBES010000081.1 GCF_019459305.1 Sphingopyxis sp.
GGGGGGCGTGAGGAGTAGGCTCAACACGCGTCGCCGCCCCCTCTCATTCCTTAAACACACGGCCGCGGGCGGATTTCTGGCACTGATCGCGATGCGGGGGCTGCGTTAGTAATATTTTGTGGCGGCCCGGGTTTGCGGGGGCCGCTGTCATATTGGCTCCGCGCAAATTCGCCGGACCACAGGGCCGCTCCCGCATTCGGCGGGACCGCCATAGGGGCCACAGACGCCCCGCACCGCCCCGGGTCGGATTACCCGGAATCAGAGGCCCCGCCCGGCATTGGGCCAGGCGGGCGAAGGAAACTCCATGTTTGACGTGAAAAAAGTATCGATCGAGTGGGGCGGTGAAACGCTGACCCTCGAAACGGGCAAGGTTGCCCGTCAGGCCGATGGCGCGGTTGTCGCGACGCTCGGCGAAACGATGGTCCTGGCCGCGGTCACCGCCGCCAAGACGGTCAAGGAAGGGCAGGACTTCTTCCCCCTGACTGTCCACTATCAGGAAAAATATTCCGGCGCAGGCCGCATTCCCGGCGGCTTCTTTAAGCGCGAACGCGGCGCGACCGAAAAGGAAACTTTGGTTTCGCGTTTGACCGATCGTCCGATCCGTCCGCTGTTCCCCGAAGGTTTCTACAACGAAATCAACGTCATTGCCCAAGTGCTGAGCTATGACGGTCACAACGAGCCCGACATCCTGGCGATGGTCGCCGCTTCGGCCGCGCTCACCATTTCGGGCGTGCCCTTCATGGGCCCGATCGGCGCCGCGCGCGTCGGTTATATCGATGGCGAATATATCCTGAACCCGACCGATGCGCAGGTTGCCGAAGGCGACCTCGATCTGGTCGTCGCCGCCACTTACGACGCCGTGATGATGGTCGAATCCGAAGCCAATGAGCTGTCGGAAGAGATCATGCTCGGCGCCGTGCTGTTCGCGCACGACGCGTGTAAGGATGTGGTCAAGGCGATCGTGAAGCTGGCCGAACAGGCCGCCAAGGATCCCTGGGACATGGCCGAACAGGCCGACCTGACCGCTGCCAAGGACAAGCTGAAGAAGCTGATCGGCAAGGACATCGCCGCCGCGTACAAGCTGACCGACAAATCGGCCCGCTCGAACGCGCTGAACGAGGCCCGCGCTGCTGCCAAGGCCGCTTTCGCCGACGCCGCGCCGCAGGACCAGATGGCCGCCGGCAAGCTGATGAAGAAGCTGGAAGCGGAAATCGTGCGCGGCGCCATCCTCAAGGACGGCAAGCGCATCGACGGGCGCACCACGACGCAGATTCGTCCCATCCTTGCCGAAACGCACTTCCTGCCCCGCGCGCATGGCTCGGCGCTGTTCACGCGCGGCGAGACGCAGACGATCGCGACCTGTACCCTGGGCACCAAGGACAGCGAGCAGATGATCGACGGCCTCAACGGCCTCAGCTACTCGAACTTCATGCTGCACTATAACTTCCCGCCCTATTCGGTCGGTGAAGTCGGTCGTTTCGGGGCGCCGAGCCGCCGCGACATCGGCCATGGCAAGCTGGCATGGCGTGCGCTGCACGCGGTGCTGCCGACGAAGGACGAGTTCCCCTACACGATCCGCATCACCAGCGACATCACCGAGTCGAACGGCTCGTCGTCGATGGCGTCGGTTTGCGGCGGTTCGCTCGCGATGATGGACGCCGGCGTGCCGCTGAAGCGCCCGGTTTCGGGCATCGCGATGGGCCTGATCCTCGAAGGCAAGGATTTTGCGATCCTGTCCGACATCCTGGGCGATGAAGATCACCTCGGCGACATGGACTTCAAGGTGGCGGGTACGTCCGAAGGCATCACCACGATGCAGATGGACATCAAGATCGCGGGCATCACGCGCGAGATCTTTGAAGCCGCTCTGAACCAGGCGAAGGAAGGCCGCGCGCACATCCTGGGCGAAATGGCGAAGGCGCTGGGCGAAGCTCGCACCGAGCTGTCCGACTATGCCCCGCGAATCGAGACGATGCAGATCGACAAGGCGAAGATTCGCGACATCATCGGCACCGGCGGCAAGGTGATCCGCGAGATCGTCGCGACCACCGGCGCCAAGGTCGACATCGACGACGAAGGATTGATCAAGATTTCGTCGAGCGATCCGGCGCAGATCGAAGCCGCGCGTAAGTGGATTTCGGGCATCGTCGAAGAAGCCGAAGTCGGCAAGATCTATGACGGCAAAGTCGTCAATCTCGTCGATTTCGGGGCGTTCGTGAATTTCATGGGCGGCAAGGACGGCCTGGTTCACGTCAGCGAAATCGCCAACGAGCGCGTCGAGAAGGTCGCCGACGTCCTGAGCGAAGGCCAGGAAGTTAAGGTCAAGGTGCTCGAGATCGACCAGCGCGGCAAGGTTCGCCTGTCTATGCGCGTCGTCGATCAGGAAACCGGCGCCGAGCTGGAAGACACCCGCCCGCCGCGTGAAGGCGGCGACCGCGGTCCCCGCGGTCCGCGCCGTGACGGCGGCGATCGTGGCCCGCGCGGCGACGGTGGCGGTCGTGGCGACCGTGGTCCGCGTCGCGATGGCGGCGGTGACCGTGGTCCGCGCCGTGACGGCGGTGGCGAACGCGGCCCGCGCCGCGAACGCAACGAAGGTCCGGAAGACCAGGGCCATGTGCCCGACTTCCTGAAGGACTAAGCCTTCGGTTTATCGAACAAGGAAAGGGGCTGCTTCGGCGGCCCTTTTTTTGGTTGCCCACGGGCGCGTGCGCTTTGATCGCAAGAAACGGGGCGGAAGCGGGGCGGCGGCGTGGCAGGGGCCGGGTATGACCGAAACGAACGATACCAAAGTTGCCGCACGCATCGCCGCCCTGGACTGGACCGCCATCGCCGCTGCGCTTGATCGCGAGGGGTGGGCGGTGCTGCCGCGGCTGCTCTCAGCCGCCGAGTGCTACGATACCGCCGCGCTCTATCCGCTGGAAGAACTGTTCCGCAGTCATGTCCAGATGGCGCGGCACGGGTTTGGGCGCGGCGAATATCGCTATTTCGCCTATCCCTTGCCGCGACTGGTCGCGGGGTTGCGCGGGGCGCTCTATGCGCGGCTGACGCCGGTCGCCAATCGCTGGCACGAACGAATGGGGCGGGATGAGCGCTTTCCGGCTGAACACGCCGACTATCTGAGCCAGTGCCACGCGGCGGGGCAGGTGCGGCCGACGCCGCTGCTGCTACAATATGGGCCAGGCAATTATAATTGTCTGCACCGCGACCTTTATGGCGCCGAGGTGTTTCCGTTGCAGGTCGCGGTCCTGTTGTCCGCGCCGGGGACCGATTTTACCGGCGGTGAGTTTGTGCTGACCGAGCAGCGGCCGCGGATGCAGTCGCGCGCTGCGGTGGTACCGCTGGGTCACGGAGACGCGGTGGTGTTCGCGGTGAACGAACGGCCGATGGCGGGCAGCCGCGGCGACTACCGCGTAGCGATGCGCCATGGGGTGAGCGAAATCCGCTCGGGCGCGCGGCATACGCTGGGGGTGATCTTTCACGATGCGGCATAATCTCGCTCGCCGGGTGGACATGGCGGCTGCGGCGGTTAAGCCATTGTTTCCCCCACGGTAGCAGCGAGGATAGCGGCGATGGACTTTTCCCGGCTTCAGGCGAGCAGCAAGATCGGCGACGATTGGGTCTATCCGCAGCCGCCGTGCCTGAATTTCGGCTGGCTGGAGGTCGGTGTCGATCCCGCGCACCGCATCTATTGGGAGGAATATGGCAATCCGGCGGGCGAACCGGTGATGTTCCTGCACGGTGGCCCCGGCGGGGCGTGCGCCCCGGCGATGGCGCGCTTTTTCGATCCCCTACGCTATCGTGTCATCCTGTTCGACCAGCGCGGGTGCGGCAAGAGCGAACCCAACGTCGCGTCGGCGGGACCGGGGGCGGCGCTGGCCAAGAACACGACCGCCGACCTGATCGGCGATATCGAGAAGTTGCGCGAGCATATGGGCATCGCAGAACCAATGCATGTGTTTGGCGGTAGCTGGGGCAGCACGCTGGCGATGGCCTATGCGATCGCGCATCCCGCGCATTGCGCCAGCCTGATCCTGCGCGGCATCTTTCTGGGCGCGCCGGAAGATCTCGCCTATCTGTATCAGGGAAATGCTGTGACATGGGAAGCCGACCCCTACGGTCTGACCGCGCCGGGGGCGTATATCAAATATCCGGGTGAATGGGCGGCGCTGCTGAACGTCCTGACCCCCGCCGAGCGCGGCGATGTCATGGCGTCCTACAAGGCTATTTTCGACATGGTGCCGGCCAGCGCGGCGGAAAAGGCGCGGCAAATGGAAGCGGCGGTGACGTGGTCGCTGTGGGAGGGGGTAATTTCGAACATGATCCCCGAAGCCGCCGATACCGGGAAATTCGGTGAGGCCGATTTCGCGCTATGTTTTGCGCAGATCGAGGCGCATTATTTTGCGAATAGTCTGTTCATTCCGGCGGGGCATTTCTTCGACAATATCGCGACGCTCGCGGCAGTCCCGATCCACATCGTCCATGGCCGCTTCGACGAAGTCTGCCCGTTGACACAGGCATCGCGGCTTGCCGCCGCGCTCCGCGCGGCGGGGACGGAGCCGGTGTCTTATGTCGTCACCAACGCCGGGCATAGCGCGATGGAGCGCGAAAATGCGCTGGCGCTGACCGCGGTGATGGACGGTTTGGCGCCGCTGGTCCGCGCATAGGCCGCGGAGGCGCGCCTACGCCGCCTTGCCGTGCGCGACGTCCATGCTGACCGAACTGCCCGCGTCGATCTCGGCGGCCTTGGCTTCGACCAGCTTGACGATATGGCCGATCATGTCGGCGTCGGCGACATGGTGGTCGGTGACCCCCGACAGATAGACCATATGCTTGCCATTGCCGCCGCCGGTGATGCCGATGTCGGTTTCGCGCGCTTCGCCGGGGCCGTTGACGACGCAGCCGAGGACCGAGAGCGACATCGGGGTCTTGATGTGGCTGAGCGCTTCTTCGAGCGCCTGAACGGTGCGGATGACGTCGAAGCCTTGGCGCGCACAGCTGGGGCAGGACACGACGCGCACGCCGCGGGTACGCAGGCCCAGCGATTTCAGGATCTCGTAACCGACGCGGACTTCTTCTTCGGGTTCGGCCGAGAGGCTGACGCGGATTGTATCTCCGATCCCGGCCCAGAGCAGGTTGCCGATGCCGAGCGCGCTCTTGACCGTGCCGCCAATCAGCCCGCCCGCTTCGGTGATGCCGAGATGGAGCGGACAGTCGACCGCATCGGCGAGCTGCATATAGGCCGCGACCGCGAGAAAGACGTCGCTGGCCTTCACCGCGACCTTATACTCGTGGAAATCATGGTCCTGTAGCAGCTTGATATGGTCGAGCGCGCTTTCGACGAGCGCCTCGGGGCAGGGCTCGCCATATTTCTCGAGCAGGTCTTTTTCGAGGCTGCCCGCGTTGACGCCAATGCGGATCGCGCAACCGTTGGCCTTGGCGGCGCGGACGACTTCGCCGACGCGCTCCGAAGATCCGATGTTGCCGGGGTTGATACGCAGGCAGGCGGCGCCAGCATCTGCGGCTTCAAGCGCGCGCTTATAGTGAAAGTGGATGTCGGCGATGATCGGGATGCGCGCGGCGCGAACGATCTTGCCGAGCGCCGCGGTCGATTCGGTGTCGGGGCACGACACGCGGATCAGGTCGGCACCCGCCTCTTCGCAGCGGCGAATCTGGTCGATCGTCGCGACCGCATCGCTGGTCAGCGTATTCGTCATCGTTTGGACGGTGATCGGTGCGCCGCCGCCGACCGGGACAGTGCCGACCATGATCTGGCGGCTGGTGCGCCGCGCGATGTCGCGCCAGGGGCGCAGGCCGGGGTTGTGATCGCTCATGGGTTTTGGGCTCGATCGAAAGGGGAGGATGCGCTGCTCTTTAGCGGTCCGGCGGGCGATTGGCAAAGCCAAGCATGCTCGGCCCGGCTGTTGCGCGAAAGACACACTCTGACGCTGAATCGGCACCACGCGCAATTTTTGTTTGTGCATTGCAGCAAAATCGGCAATTTCGAACGCGTTCGACGTCACAGGCCCGCACGAAGAGGCGTGGACGCGCACAGCAGGCCGGGACGATCCGTTTTTTTTACTAGGGGGATCACCCATGAAGTTTCTTACCAAAGCGTGTTTCGGCATGCTGCTCGCCGCGTCGGCGATGTCGACGCCTGCCTTCGCCCAAGAAGAAGCCAGCGGTCCGGTCTCGCTTTCGGGCGGCGTTTCGGTTGTGTCGGACTATCGCTTCCGAGGCATTTCACTGTCGAACGAAAAGGTTGCCCTTCAGTCGACGCTGACCGCAAGCCACGAAAGCGGCTTTTACGCGGGCGCGTGGGGGTCGACGCTTCCCGACAGCCCGTTGTACGGCAAATATGAACTCGACCTCTATGCCGGTTTCGCGACCGAGATCGCGCCGGGGACTTCGGTCGATATCGGTGCCATCTATTATGTCTATCCCGGCAACCAGAGCTTTGCCGGCCCCAGCGACTATATCGAAGTCGTCGGCAAGCTGTCGCACGACCTTGGCCCCGTTTCGGCTACCGGAACTGTGGCGTATGCCCCCGATCAGAATTCGCTGGGCAGCAACGACAATATCTATCTGAACCTTGGCCTTGGCTATGGCATTGCCGATACGCCGGTGACGCTGAATGCCGCGCTTGGTTACACCGACGGATCGCTCGGCGCGCTGGCGCCCGGCGGCAATTATCTCGACTGGATGCTCGGCGCCTCGTTCGCCGCCGGTCCCGCGACTTTCACCGTGCAATATATTGATACCGACATCAAAAAGTCGGGCGTCAAAGCCATTGACACGCTGTTCGATCCAACCGTGGTCTTTACGCTGGGCTTTTCTTTCTGATCGCCTAGCGGGTCAGCGACCACGCGTTAAGGGGGCGGCTTCGGGGGAGGCCGCCCCCTTTTTCGTGCATGTGGCACAGGCGGGGGCCTCATCGCATCACGCTTGACCGCGTCGACGAACCGTGCAAATTCATCGACCAGTTGAAGCAGCGAGAGTATTCCCCCCATGACTCAAGCCTCTCAGAGCGTTTCCGTTCCCCCCGTATCGTCGTCGAATCCGCCCGCGCGCAGCGAGCGGAGTCCGGGCGTCAAGCTGGTAATCGCGGTACTGATCGCCGTCGCGCTGATGGTGCCGCTCCTCATGATCTACGGTCTGCTGTGGGATCGCCAGCAGCAGGCCGAAACTGCCCAGGCGTCGATAGGGCAGGGCTGGGGCGGGCAACAGACGATCGCCGGACCGGTGATCGTGATCCCCTATCGTGCGACGGAAATGACCACGGTAACCGAGAATGGCAAGGATGTGACGCGGACGGTGAACACGATCCGCAACCTCTACCTGTCACCGCAAGCCAATACAGCCGACGTCGTCATCAAGCCCGAAAAGCGCAAGAAGGCGATTTACGAGACGGTCGTATACGAAAGCCAGATTTCGGGCAGCGCCGATTTCGTGCTGCCCGCCGACATTGCGCGCTTTGGCGTCGCGCGCGAGGCGCTGATGCTCGATCGCGCCGAAGTGCGGTTGGGGGTCAGCGACGCGCGCGGGCTAGTCGATGGCAATAGCGTGGCGGTCGACGGTACGCAGCTCGCATTGCAGCCCGGAAAGGGGCTGCTCTCGACCGGCAATTCGGGGACCTTCGCCTTTGTCGACTGGAGCGCGGCGGCGCCGCTGAAGGTCGATTACAAGATCGGCGTGCGCGGGCTGGGCGATTTCAAGCTGATCCCGCGCGGGGTCGATACGCGCTGGACGGTCAAGTCGAGTTGGCCGAACCCGAGCTTCGGCGGCGATTTCCTCCCCGCGAAGCGCAGAGTGACGGCCAGCGGATTTACGGCCACCTATGCGGTGCCGAACCTGGCATTGGGACAGGCGCAGGTGCTGACCGGCGATTTGTCGCCGCCAGTGACGGCCAACTATGGCCCGCGCGACGCCTATGTCGACGCGGTAGCCGTTCCGGCGCCGAGCGATGGCAGTGCGGGTGAAGCGTCGGGCGGGACCGCCAAAGCCGTGGCGATCAGCCTGATTGAACCCGTCGACCTGTATAGCCAGGTCGATCGCGCGATCAAATACGGCTTTCTGTTCATTGGCTTTACCTTCGTCGCCTTCCTGATGTTCGACATCATCGCGGGGGCGCGGGTGGCGCCGGCCGAATATCTGCTGACCGGCATTGCACTGGTGCTGTTCTTCGTGCTGCTGCTGGCGTTCGCCGAGGTGATCGGCTTTACCTTCGCCTATATGCTGGCGTCGGCGGCGATCATCGGGTTGCTGGCCTTTTACAGCGCGGCGGTGCTGAAAAGCTGGAAGCGCGCGCGGTTCCTGGCTGCGATGCTGGTCGGACTGTATGCGCTGCTTTATGTGCTGCTCAATCTTGAGGCCTATTCGCTGCTGATCGGTTCGGTGCTGATGTTCTTCGCCCTCGCCGGCGTGATGTACATGACGCGGAGCATCGACTGGAGCGGGCTGGGGAAGAGGGATGAGGCTTTGCCCCCGGTGTGATTGATCCTCCCTGTCGCGCTGCGATGGGGAGGTGGGGAGGTGGCAGTCCGCATGCCTGACCGAGCGGCTTTGGCGCTGCCGTCGCCGCCCCTCCACCACCGCGTCGCGGCGGTCCCCCTCCCCACGGTTTCGCCGCAGGGAGGATCATGCTACCGCCAGCGCAGTGTGTGGGGGCCGAGATCCGACAGCGTCTTGGCCCCCATCAGTTTCATCCCGCGCTCCATCTCGGCGCGCAGCAGCGCGATGGCGCGCGCCACGCCTTCCTCGCCCGCCGCGGCGAGCGCGTAGAGGTAGAGGCGACCGCCGGAACAGGCCTTCGCGCCGACCGACAGCGCTTTGAGCACATGCGTTCCGCGGGTGATGCCGCCATCGCAGATCACCTCGATCCGGTCGCCGACGGCATCGACGATTTCGGTGAGCGCATCGAACGGCGCGCGGCTGCCGTCGAGTTGGCGGCCGCCATGGTTCGATACCATGATCGCGGTGGCGCCGATCTCCACGGCGCGGCGGGCATCCTCAACCGCAACGATGCCTTTGAGGCAGAAGGGGCCGTCCCATTGCTGGCGGATCGCCGCGGCGCGCTTCCAGTCGAGGCTCTGGTCGAGCATCGAGGTGAAATATTCGGCGACCGATTTGGGGACGCTCGACCCTTCGGACACATGCGTCGCGAGGTTGGGCAGACTGAATTTCTCGCGGCAGACATAGTTGAGCCCCCAGCCGGGCTTGGCGGCGTAGCTCAGCATATTGCCCGGGGTGAAACGCGGCGGCGAGGTGAAGCCCGAGCGCAGGCAGCGTTCGCGGTTGCCGCCGACGATCGTATCGACCGTCAGCGCGACGGCGTCGAATTTCGCCTCGTGCGCGGCGTCGAGCATCGCGCGGTTCAGGCCTTCGTCCTTGTGGACATAGAGCTGGAACAGCTTGGGGCCGTCGGTGAGCGCGCCCGCTTCGGCGAGGCTGATTGTCGCAAGGCTGGAGATGCCCGCCATCGCCCCGGCGTCGGCGGCGGCGCGGAGGACGGCGCGCTCGCCCTGCCAGTGGAACAGCCGCTGGAGCGCGGTGGGTGACAGGAACAGCGGCATCGCCATTTCGCGCCCGAACAGCGTGGTGCGCATGTCGACGCTTGCGACCCCGGCGAGGACGCGCGGGATGAGGTCGCAGTCGTCGAACGCGGCGCGGTTCCGGCGGCGGGTGACTTCGTCGTCGGCAGCGCCGTCGATATAATCGAACACCGGCCAAGGCAGGCGACGTTTTGCTAGCGCGCGGAAGTCGTCGATATTGTGGCAGTCGGTGAGTTTCATATTTGCCCCATTCTCACCCCGTCATTGCGAGCGAAGCGAAGCAATCCAGGGCGGTTTACGCACGGTCTGGATTGCCGCGTCGCTTCGCTCCTCGCAATGACGAATTTAGAAGACGGTTCGCGCCGCCACCGTCCCCTTGGTCGCATAGCTGAAGCGCGGTTCGATCGCCAGCTTCGGATCAAGGATATGCGCTGCCACGCGCTTGCCCACTGCGGGTCCGTTCTTGAAACCATGCCCCGATCCGCCGCCGACCAGCCACACGCGCTCCTGCCCCGGAAAGCGGTCGATCAGATAGTCGCCGTTCGAGCTATTCTCATATTGGCAGACGCGCCCGCCGATCAGCGGCGCTGAGGCGAGGGCTGGGAAGCGGCGGGCGATATAGGCCCGCGCCTCAGCAATCCCCGCCGGGGTCAGTTGCCGTTCCATCGTGTCGGGATCGATCACCGGGCCGTGCCGATCGATCGCGATCTTGAACCCCGCCCCCTCGAGATCGGGGATGCCGTAAAAAATGCCATTGTTGCTGTTGTCGGCCCACACCGGCAGCTCGGGCGGGGCGAAGCGCGTGTCGCCCTGCGGCGCGCCGAAATGATAGACTTCCTGCCGCGTCGCGACGATCTTGTTCATGAGCTGCTGCGGGAAGAGTTCGGCGAGCCAGGGGCCGAGGGAATAGACGAGATGGTCGGCGGTGCCGCCGTCGGGCAGGCTGTGAAGCTTTATCCGTTTTGACAGCAGGGGTGCGGGCATGACGACGCGCTCGACCGTGATCTGCGCATCGGCGATCACTTCCTGTACGCCGCGCCCGGCGATCAACGCGCCGGTTTCGGTTTCGAGGACGCCGGTTTCGCCCTGGTAAAATTGCATCTGGCGGTACTTGTTTTGCAGCCAGCGGACGTCGCCATGCTCATGCCCAACCCGGTTCGCCTGCAACCACGCGAGCGACTGCGCGGTGTAGGCATCACCCTGCGGTCCGAACCACAGCACGCCGGTGTTATGAAAGATCGGCGCGCTGGCGGTGTCGGAGAGCGCCTTCCAATAGGGCAAAGATTGGCGCGCCATCTCCGAATAGATGGCGTCGGCGCCATAACCCATGCGGATGACGCGGCTCTCGCCGCCCGACGACGCGCGGACATGACCGGCTCCGTAGGCGTCGAACAGCCGCACCGATTTGCCCGCGCGGAGCAGATGCCAGGCGGTCCAGGCGCCGAACACCCCGGCGCCGATGATCGCGACGTCGACATGCTGGACCTTGGGCTTCGCGGGTTTGCGTTTCTTCGAACGGCGTTCGGCCGCGGCCGCGGCGGCTGCGACGGGCAGCGCGGCAAGGCCCGTCAGCAGCGCGCGGCGACTGGGCGTCTTACCGCCCGCCACCGGACGCCTCTTTCTTGTAATAGCGATAGCCACCGATCCAGGTTTCGAGCGGAGTCATGCGGCGGATCTCGTCGGGGCTGGCGAGCATCGGGTCGGTTTCGACGATCAGGAAATCGGCGCGCATTCCTGGCATCAGCGTGCCGATGCGATCCTCGGCGAACCCCGCATAAGCCGCGGTGCGGGTGAAGCCGTCGAGCGCGGTCTCGCGGCTCACCGCTTCTTCGGGGCGCCAGCCGCCGAATGGCTGGCCCGCGGCATCGGTGCGCGAGATTGCCGCAGCGAGGCCAGCGAACGGATTTGCGCTTTCGACCGGCACGTCGGAACCGAAAGCAATGCGGGCGCCCGCGGCCTGAAGGCTGCGCCAGGCGTAGGCGCCGTTCAACCGTTCGGGGCCGAGCCGCGCTTCGGCCATCAGCCGGTCGCTCGTCTGGTGGACCGGCTGCATCGACGCAATAACTTTCAGGCTGGCGAAGCGCGCGATGTCGGCGGGGTCGATCACCTGCGCATGTTCGATTCGCCAGCGGCGCTCGCCGGGCAGGTCGGCGGTAAGGTCCGCAATCGCGTCGAGCGCCTCGGCATTGGCGGCGTCGCCGATCGCGTGGATCGTCACCTGGAATTTGTCCATCGACGCGCGGACCATCTTGTTGCGGAGCTGCGCGGGGGTGAGCAGCGGCAGGCCGGTCTGACCGGTGGCATCACTATACGGTGCCTTGAGCCACGCGCCCCGCGAGCCGAGCGCGCCGTCGAGATAGAGCTTGACCCCCACCATGCGCAGCCGGTCGTCGTACAGCCATGGCGTCGGTTCGGACCCGGCGATCATCGCCATATTGTCGATGTCGCCGCCGTAGCTCAGGATCCGTACCGCGAGCTGTTTCTTGTCCCCGGCGCGGCGAAATGCCTGCCAGTCGAGGATCGATGTCCCCATGTCGGCGATCGTGGTCACGCCCTGTTCGAGCAGCTTCTGCTGCGCCAGAAAAAGCGCCCGGTCGAGGTCGCGCGCCAGCGGCTTGGGTTTGGCGCTATCGACCAGGCTCATTGCGGCATCGACAAACACGCCGCTCGGCTTGCCGCCCACCATTTCGATACGGCCGCCGTCGGGCGACTTGCTGGCGGCGGTGACTTTCGCAGCGGTCATGGTGGCCGTGTTGGCCCAGCCCGCATGGCCGTCGACGCGTTCGAGCCACACCGGGCGGTTCGGCACCGCGGCGTCAAGGTCAGCGGCGGTGGGGAAGCGGCCCAGACCCCATTTCTCCTGATTCCAGCCCGATCCGATGATCCACGGCATTTCTGGATTGTCGGCGGCATATTTGCGGATCGCGGCCTGCGCTTCGGCAAGGCTGTTGGTCTCGCTAAGGTCGAGCAGCATCAGCTGGAACCCCAGCCCCATGACATGGCCGTGCGCGTCGATGAGGCCGGGGATCAGGGTTCGGCCCTTGCCGTCCTCCTTGAAATCGGGGCGTTCGGGGCGCTTGTCCTTGCGGTCGAGCAGCTCCTTGACCTTGCCGTCCTTGTCGATGACGAGCCCGGTGAAGCGGATCAGCTTGCCGTCCTTGTCGAGCGTGATCCCGTTGACGTTGTCGACGAGCGTGTCGGCGTGCGCGGGGGCGGCGAGGGTGAGCGCGAGTGCGGTCAGCAGGACGCGGGTCATTTCGGCAACCTTGTTATAAGCGAGCTGGTGTCGCGGCGACCGTGTCCGGCCTTTTGCACATCGGCATAAAATTGATCGACGATTGCGGCGACGGGGATCGTCGCCCCGTTCGAGCGCGCTTCGTCGAGCGCGAGGCCCAGATCCTTGCGCATCCAGTCGACCGCAAAACCGAAATCAAACTCGTCCCTGGCCATCGTGTCCCAGCGGTTGAGCATCTGCCAGCTCGCCGCGGCGCCCCCCGACACCGCCTCGAACACCTTGTCGGCGTCAAGCTTGGACGCCTGCGCAAAACGCAGCGCTTCGGACAGGCCTTGCAGCACTCCGGCGATCGCGATCTGGTTGACCATCTTCGTCGTTTGCCCGGCGCCAGGGCCGCCGATATGGACCATGCGCGCGGCATAGGCCTGCATCACCGGCTCGGCGGCGGCGAACGCGGATTTTGTCCCGCCGCACATGATCGACAGGGTGCCATTCTGCGCCCCCGCTTCGCCACCCGATACCGGGGCATCGAGGCTATGAATGCCGAGCCCTTCGGCTTCGACCGACAGCTGGCGCGCGATCCGCGCCGACACCGTGGTGTGATCGATGAACAAGGCGCCCTTGCCCATCGCCCGGAACGCACCGTCGCGGCCAAGGGTGACCTGCGCCAGATCATCGTCGTTGCCGACGCAGGTCAGGACAACATCGGCATCGCGCGCGGCCTCCGCCGGGGTCGCAGCGGCCTTGCCGCCGTGCGCGGCGACCCAGGCGTCGGCCTTGGCGCGGGTGCGGTTATACACGGTGAGGTTATGGCCCGCTTTCGCAAGATGGCCCGCCATCGGTCCGCCCATGACGCCCGTGCCGATGAAGCTGATGCGCAATTTTTCCTGGTTCATCTCAAGGCTCATAACCATGGTTTGCGCGGTGCGCCAGATAGGCTAGGGCGAGCGGCATCATGAGCACGACCGCACCCACCCTGTCCGCTGCCGATTTGCCGGCGATCACCCTCGACGATGTGCGCGCGGCGGCGGCGCGAATTGACGGCGCGATCGTGCGTACCCCGACGCTGCATTCGCAGACGCTGTCCGAAATGGTCGGCGCCGAAGTCTGGCTGAAATTCGAAAACCTGCAATTCACCGCGGCCTATAAAGAACGCGGCGCGCTTAATGCGCTGTTGCTGATGGACCCTGTGGCACGAGCCCGCGGCGTTATTGCGGCATCGGCGGGCAATCACGCGCAGGGGCTGGCCTATCATGGCAAGCGGCTGGGCGTTCCGGTTACCATCGTGATGCCGAAAACCACCCCGCAGGTGAAGGTGTATCAGACCGCCAGCCACGGCGCCGAAATCGTCCTGTTCGGCGAAAAATATGACGATGCCTATGCGCATGCCCGTGAACTCGAAGTCGAGCGCGGGCTGACCTTTGTCCACCCGTTCGATCATCCACATATCGCCGCAGGGCAGGGGACGGTGGCGCTCGAAATGCTCGAGGATGTGCCCGAAATCGACACGCTGATCATCCCGATCGGTGGCGGCGGGCTGTTCACCGGTATGGGAACCGCGGCGCGCGGGATCAATCCCGACATCCGCTTGATCGGGGTGCAGGCCGAACTCTATCCGTCGATGTATGCCAAGCTCAACGGTGTGGACATGGCGTGCGAGGGCGACACGCTGGCCGAGGGGATCGCGGTCAAGGAACCCGGCGAGTATACGCGCAAGCGCGTCGCCGAGCTGAATGACGACATCGTGCTGGTCGCCGAACGCCATCTGGAGCGCGCGGTCAGCCTGCTACTCCAGATCGAAAAGACCGTCGTTGAGGGCGCGGGTGCCGCGGGCCTCGCCGCGCTGCTTGCGCATCCTGAAGAGTTTGCCGGGCGCAAGGTCGGGCTGGTGCTGTGCGGCGGCAACATCGACACGCGGTTGCTCGCCAATGTGCTTCTGCGCGACCTCGCGCGCTCGGGCCGCATCGCGCGCCTTCGCATCCGTTTGCAGGATCGCCCCGGCGCGTTGTTCAAGGTGATGAAGCTGTTTGACGAGCAACAGGTCAACATCATCGAAATCTATCACCAGCGCATCTTTACCACGCTGCCCGCCAAGGGGCTGATCACCGACATCGAATGCGAAGCGCGCGACCGGGGGCATCTCGACAGCCTGGTCGCCTCGCTGCGCGATGCGGGGTATATGGTGACGACGGTGGAGCTGGCTTAGCCTCTAACCACTACGTCATTGCTAGCAAAGCTAAGAAATCCTGGCCGGTTTACGCGACTCTGGATTGCCGCGTTGCTCCGCTCCTCGCAATGATGAGTTTTTTTGTCTCCAAATGCAGAGGCTAGGCACATCCCATGAAATCCTTCACCCTCTCGCTCACCGCCACCCCCGACAGCATCGACGAACTCGGCCATGTCAACAATGCCGTCTGGGTCCAGTGGATCCAGCAGGTCGCGACCGGTCATTGGGATGCCGCGGCCCCGCAATCGCACAAGGAGGCCTATATCTGGGTCGTGGTGCGGCATGAGATTGATTATCTGCGCGCCCTCGGTCCCGGCGAAACGGTGACCGCGCGGACGTGGGTCGCTGACAAGCCACAGGGCGCCAAGTTCGACCGCTTCATGGAATTCACCGGCGCCGATGGCAAAGTGCATGTGCGGGCGCGGACGGTGTGGGCGCTGCTCGACAAGGGGAGCGGGCGCCCGCTCAGGGTGACGGCGGAGGTCGTTGCTCCGTTTCTCGACTAACGGGAATTTTTGCCGCCCGGTCACGAAGGGGCCGCTCTTTGAGCGCCCGCAAGGTTCTCAATATCATCGCATGCACGTCGCCGGTCTCTGCGAAGAGGCGCCGGTACACGTCGGATATTTCATCGCTATATCGGTCCTGCATCGCCATTTGGGCCTGACCCTTTTCGGTCAGGCGAAACAGCTTGCGGCGCGCGTCGGCGGGATCGGGATGCTGGGTCATCAGGCCGAGGCGGATCAGCGCCGGGCATTTCTGGATCACCAGCTGGTGCGACTGACCCAGCGCTCGCGCCAGCTCGGCCGCCGACGCCTCGCCCGCTTGTCGCAGTGCGGTGAGCAGCGAGCAGGATCGCACCGGGATGACGATGCCCGCCGCATCGAACAGCTCGCGCGTCTGATCCTCGATCGTCTGGCTCAATGCCTCGCTGAGCCGTCCAAGAAACGAGATGTCGTCGAGGTTGGTTGATGGGTCAGTCGAGGCGGGCATAGCTATCGGTTGTTCCATCGCGATTGATCCGTTCGAGCGCAGCGACCTTGCCTGCCTTGCGCACAACACGGAAGCGGAAATCGGCGACGCCCTCGACCGCGAACAGGTCATTGCCGAGCGGCGCCAGCGTGGCACGAAAACGCTCGCGCCAGGTGTAGAGCAGCTTGCCGTCAACGACAGCGATCTGCCGGCCTTCGTAGCGGCCCGCGATCGCCTCCAGGCCGGCGAGGGTGAGCTGGACCGCCTTGGCGCAAGCGGCGAGTAATGGTGCGAACCACGCGGCGTCGGCCTGTTTCGCGGTGTCGGATTTTGCCATGTCGGCCAGCGCCAGACGATGCGCGACGACCAAGGCGTCGGCGGAGGTGACGACATAATCGGGAGTGACGCCACGTCCTTCGAAATCGCCGCGATCGACGGGGTCGCGGATTTGGCCGATCGGCACTTGGACGAAAAAGTCGGTGTCCACCGGCTTGCGGTCGACCGGGTGCGCGCCGCCCGCGGTCTGCTCGCCGACCAGCGTCGCGCGGCCGAGCTTTTGCAGCGAATAGCCGAACCATTCGGCCGCCGAAAAGCTGGTCGATGAGGTTAGGACATAGACGGGCTTGCCGGTCAGGCGCTTTGCCGGGATGGCAGGGAGTACCCACTGGCTGCGGGCGACGCGGCGGCCCTCTTCGGTGTAATAATAATCGAACAGCTCCTGATCCTTGTCGGCGCGGAAAAGCTGGCTGGCGAGCAGCTGCGCCATTTCGAGATAGCCGCCATTGTTATACCGCATGTCATAGATGACCGCGTCGCTATTCTCGATAAAGCGCATCGCTGCGCTGGCGGCATCATATGCGAGTTGGGGGTCGGCGAAATGCGACATCCCGACATAGGCGACATTGCCTTCCAAGCGGCGGAGGTCGGTAAAGCCGAAGTTTTTCCGTGCTTCGTCGCGCCGATCGGTTTCGCGCAATTCGGCGGCGCGCGCGGGGTCTTTCCGGGCGGCATAGTCGGCGGCAAAGGCGGGATCGACGCCGACGAAAAAATGCAGGTCGTTGCTGGCTGCGAGCAGATCCTTGGTCAGCGCCTGCGCCAGCGCGTCATTGTCCTGCGCGCCGTCATAGTCGCCCTTTTCGAGGTGGGCGCGGAGCGTCGCAGCAAGTGTCTTGGCCTTGTCGGCAAAGACATAATTGGTCTCCAATGTCTGGCCCAGCTGCTCGACCACCCGCTGCCGGTCGGCGGCCGTGAGCGGGGCCTCGCCGGTCGCGCCGACGCCTAGCAACCACGTTGCCGCGACAATTGCGGCCGACCCGAATTTTTTCATTGGAAGCATCAATCTTCACCTGCGACTCAGTTATACAATGTATTGCGCAATATATTGTATAACCTGGAGAGGCAAGAGCGGAATCGGCTTTGGTTCAGGCGTGGGCGACCCAACCGCGCCAAGTGAACGTCGCGTAGAATTGCTCGACGCCGGTTGCGACCCGTATTGACCGTTGGGACCGAAGCGATTAGCCAAGCCCGCGATGACCAACGACCGATCCACCAGATTCAAGGCGTATTGGCGCTCCTTTATCTAGGAGCGGCATGGCATCACCTTTGACCATCGCCGCCGTGTCCGGAAGGCGAATGGTTGTCATCACATCATCACACCACGATCACCCGGGTACGGCGCGCATTTTTAAAGAAGCCGCGACATGACCGACACTTTACTTGCCCTCTCCACCGCGCGGTGCCGCATCGCGCCGCTGCACGCCGATGACGCCGCCGCGCTGGCCGCGATCACCGACGCTTCGGTTACCGATCAGGTGGATTTCCTGCCCGCGCCGTTTACCGCGGCTGACGCCCGCGCGTTGATCGCGGGATCGGGCGGCGGCGACGTGTTTCACGCGGTGCGGGATCGCCGCGAGGGACGGCTGCAGGGCGTGATTGGGGTTCACCGGCGCGACGCGCGCGCGGTCGAGGTCGGTTACTGGTTTGCAGCAGCCGCGCGCGGGCAGGGACTGGCAACCGAGGCGGTCGATGCGGTCGTGCGCGAGATTGCGGCGTCGCGCCCGGGCGCCGCAATCATTGCCGAATGCCATCCGGACAATGAACGCTCGCGCGCGCTGTTGCGCCGGATCGGCTTTCTGGCGACGGGGCAGGCGGGGCGGCGCCCCGGACGGCGGGTGATGAAATGGCGCGCTGGCCCGGGGATCGACGTGTGCTGATCAGTCCGGGCGCGCCACCTCTTCCTTCAGCGCCTTCGCAATGGCCGCCACCGACGTGGGCGCATAGGCAAAGCCCATATGGCCGCAATCGACTTCGAACTGGCGGTCGCTCTCTTCGGGCCGGCCGCGCGCGCTATTCACCGCGACGACGCCGTCGGATGCGGACCATAAAGCGAAGGTCGGCATTTCGGGGCGCGGGGCAGGGTGGAAATCGATCGGGGGGTTGTCGACCGGGTGGCGCGCGACAAGATGGTAGAGCCGCCAGGCACGGTTAGCGCGGCGGCTGCCCGAGAAGGGCGAGCCCAGGGTGACGACGCGCGCGACCTTGCCCGGATGATGCTTGGCATATTCGCGCGCGTAAATGCCGCCGAGGCTCCAGCCGACCAGCGCGGGGGCGTGGCCGGTACGGTCGATGATCCATTGGACGCGGGTGTCGATACGTTCAATGATGTCAGGGGTCGCGCCGCGGTTGAAACCGAGGCCCCAAGCGTAGCAGCGAAATCCGGCACGGCGCAGATCGGCGCGCAGCGCCTTGGTCGCCCAGTCGCCCGACAGGAAGCCCGGCAGAACCATCACCGGCGGATGGTCGCTGTCGGGATTGGGTTCGGGCGGCATCGGGCGGATGCGGCCCCACAGCGCGCGCGCCAGACTCGTCACCTCGCGCCATAGCAGCCCCAGCGGCGGGAGCGCGTCGGGATCGGGAATGCGCGCGGGCCATTCGGCGCGCCGGGTGAGGAGGCTGCGGATCATGGTCGGCCCTATAGCAGAATTCGTACCCATGCGAAGGCAGGGGTCCATCTCCCGCCGGTCCGATCTTGCAACGACCGGAGATGGATCTCCGTCTTCGCGGGGACATGGCTATGTGGCTTGCTTCACTTCTCTGGAACCAGCTTCACCAGCTTGCCATTCTCGCCATCGGTCAGCAGCCACACGGAGCCGTCATCGCGCACCTCGACCTCGCGGATGCGAGTGCCGAAGTCCCAGCGATCGGCCTTGCTCAGCCCGTCGCCATTGATGCTGGCGCGGACCAGGCCTTCGCCCGAAAGGGCGCCCATCAGCAGGCTGTTCTTCCAGCCGGGATAAAGGTCGCCGCCGTACCAGGCGAGGCCGCCGGGCGAGACTGCGGGATTCCACCACAGCTTCGGCGCCGCAAATTCGCGCCGCGTCGAGTGATCGGGGATCGCGCTGCCATTATAATGGTCGCCGTTTGACACGAGCGGCCAGCCATGATTGGCTCCGCGCTCGACCAGGTTGATCTCGTCGCCATGGCGCGGTCCCATTTCCTGATTCCACAGCTTCCCCGCACCGTCAAAGGTCAGCCCGAGAATATTGCGGTGGCCCAGCGACCAAATCTGGGCGGTGACGCCGCCCTGCGCCGCGAACGGATTGTCGGTCGGAACACTGCCATCGGGCCTTAGCCGGACGATCTTGCCCAGCGTGCCGCTCATGTCCTGCGCCGGTTCCATCTTTTGCCGGTCGCCCGAGCCGATGAACAGATATTGCCCGTCGGGCGAGAAGGCGAGGCGGTGCGAATAGTGGCCTTTGCCGCTGACTTTTGGCGACTGCGTCCAGATCGTCTTGAGCCCCTCCAGCCGCGGCGCGGCGCCCTGCACCAGCTTTGCCATGCCGACGACGGCGCCCGCCGTATCGCCTTCTCCCGCTTCCGCCCAGCTCAGGTATACCGTGCCGCTGGTTGCGAAATCGGGGGCAACGATGACGTCGCCCAATCCGCCCTGGCCGCCATAGGCCACCATCGGTACGCCCGCGACTTCGAGCGTCGGGCCGTTTTCTTGCCACAGCTTCAGCTTGCCCGACTTCTCGGTGATCAGCGCGCCGCGAGTGCCGGGTATGAAGGTCATCGCCCAGGGTTCGTTGAAACTCGCAACCTCTTGCACGGTGAACGGCGCGTCGGCGACCGGGGTCGCCGGGTGCTCACCAGAGGCGTCGAGCGCCGCGGGATCGGCGGCTTTGCTCGACGTCGTGCTGGCGGAGCAGGCGCCCGCGGCAAGCGCGGCGGCGAGGGCGAGGAGCGGCAATGATTTCATGGCAAGAAGCTCGCTTTGCTGGGGAAAGATGCGCCAATCTGGCGCGGCGACGCGGCAAAGTCGAGTACCCAAATCCGTTTGCCCTGAGCTTGTCGAAGGGCTGTCTTTTCCTTCGGGCGCCGCCGGAAGAAGGACGGTGCTTAGACAAACTCGGTACGAACGGAAATGAAAGCCTAACCTCGGATCAGCGGCTTGCCGCCTCACGCCGCGCGGTGATGATCTCGACGCTGTCCATGATCGCATCGACCGCTTCGCTAGCAGGCGGCGCGTCGGCGCGCTTTTGGGAGAACTGCCCGCTGTTCATAATCTCTTCGAGCGCGGCGCGGGCGCGCGAAACGCGACTTTTCATCGTGCCGAGCGCGCAATCGCAGATACTCGCGGCCTCCTCATAGGACATGCCGCCGGCACCGACGAGAATTAGCGCCTCGCGCTGGTCCTGCGGCAATTCCATCAGCCCGCGTTGCAGATCGGCCATTTCGCCGCTGTCTTCTTGATTGGCGGGGGTCGACATCGTGCGTTCGACCGCGGTTTCGTCATATTCGCCGACGAACTTATTGCGGCGCATCTGCGACAAGAAGGTGTTGCGCAGGATGACAAAGGTCCACGCCTTGATCGATGTGCCGCGTTCGAACCGATCGCGCGACGCCCACGCCTTGACCATCGTGTCCTGCGTCAAATCGTCGGCGAGATCGGGGCTTCCCGACAGACTGCGGCCATAAGCGCGCAAATGCGGGATGACCGCGGCGAGCAATGCCTTGAATTCGGTATCGGACAGGCTGTCGCCGTTTTGCGACGCCGGAGCGGCCCCCGACATTATTGCTTCGAGCTTTTCTGATCGAGTTGCGACAAGAGGTCGAGCATATGATCGGGCAATTGTTCTGAAACGATGTTGCCATAGATCATGCGCAGCTTAGCGCTGACGGGTTCGGGCGCCTGACGACCCGTCAGCGTGCGATGCCATTCGTCGCTGTCGGTGCCGGGAAAGCTGCCTTGCTTGCGATTTGGCGCATCAGCCCCCGGGGGCGGGGTGCCCGTGCCGTTCGACCTGTTGTTGCCTTGCGTAGCCATGTCGGAGCAACGACGAAAAGCGCCGCTGGTTCCCGACGGTTGCTTTTTTTGCGACGAAACCGTTGCCAAGATGCCACAGCGGCCCTATTCGAGGTGCCGCGTAGGCGACCAGGCTTGCGGCGAGGGGTTATACTTTGCCTTTGCTGCATGGCGGAAGGCTGGAGAACGTCGCTTGCTTTCCGTCATCTATATAAGCGTTGCCGATCCGTTGATCGGCGAACAGGATATTGCCGCCCTTCTGGTTCAGGCGCGTCGCAACAATCAACGTGACGCGCTCACCGGCGCGCTGATTTTCAACGGTCATAATTTTCTGCAACTGCTTGAAGGTCCAGCGGACAAGGTCGGTGCCTGTCTGGCGGTGATCCGCAGCGATCCGCGGCATAGCGGGATGGTGGAACTTCGCCGCCGCGAAATCGCGGAACGCGCCTTCGCCGAATGGACAATGCTCTATGATCCGCAGTTCCGCGGCCATGACGACGCCTTGTCGCGTTTGGCGGGCAGCGGACGTCTGGACCCGCAGGATGCTTTGATGATGGAGAATTTCATCGCGCTGGGACGCCGCACGCGTCCTTCTGGAGCGACCGGCAATTGACGGCTGCCCGCCGCTTTTTCGGCCGGTGCCGCGGTTCCGGTTTGCATCGGCCGCACGACCCGCTAAGCCTGATCTGCCAATTGATCGTTGTCCCTAAAAACAAGGCTATAGTATCAACGATATAACGCCCCAAGCGCCCGGCGCTGAACCGCTCGACGATGCCAGCTTTAAACAGGAGTTGGCGGCGATGCTGCCGCATCTGCGCGCTTTTGGCCGCAGCCTCTGCGGCAACGCCGACCTGGCCGACGATCTCGTTCAGGAAACGATGCTCAAGGCGTGGAAGGCGCGCGCGCAATATGTGCCGGGTCCGGCCAGCATGAAAAGCTGGGCGTTCGTTATCCTGCGTAATTGTTTCCTGTCGCAGATGCGGCGCAAGAAATTCACCGCCGAATATGACGAACTCGCAGCCGAACGGCTGCTCGTCGCCCCCGATGACCAGGATGATAGCCTGCATCTGGCCGACGTCCAGCGCGCCTTGTTGATGCTGCCCGTCGACCAGCGCGAGGCGCTGGTGCTGATCGGGGCGGGACAACTGTCCTATGAGGAAGGCGCCGCGATCTGCGACTGCGCGGTGGGGACAATGAAAAGCCGCGTGTCGCGCGCGCGCGCAGCGTTGCAGACGATCCTCGAGAGCGGTACCATGCCGCGGCGCAGTAGCGACGAACTCGCGTCGAGCGAAGTGTTCCGCTCGATCATGGACGACGTCGATTATCTGACCGCAAACGGGCCTGGCCGCGAATAAGCCCGGTTACGCCGCCAGCTGGGGCGTAAACAGCAGGCTCTGGCTGATCGCTGCGCGCACCGTATTCTCGCGGAACGGTTTCGAGATCAGGAAGGTCGGCTCGACCCTCCCGCCGGTCAGCAGCCGTTCGGGAAAGGCGGTGATGAAGATCGCGGGTACCGGCGCGATCGCCAAAATATCCTGTACCGCGTCGATCCCCGACGACCCATCGGCGAGCTGAATATCGGCCAGCACCAGCCCGGCATCGGTTGATTCGAAGGCGGCGACCGCGTCGGCGTGCGTGGTGGCGACGCCAGCGACGGTGTGGCCAAGGTTGCGGACGATCTGTTCGAGTTCCATCGCGATCAACGGCTCGTCTTCGATAATCAGCACCGAGGTACAAGACTCGCGGTCGAGGTCCGCGACCGCTTCGCCGAGCAAAGTTTCGACCGTCTCGTCATCGGTTCCGGTGATGATCGAAGCTTCGCCGACCGAAAAGCCTTCGAGCGCGGTCAGCAGCAATATCTGACGGCCCAAGGGTGTGATCTGCGCCAGCCTTTTGTTTGCAGCACGCACGAAGGGATCTTCGCCGTCGTCGCTGCCTTCGCCGTCATCGATGTAGGCGCTTTCCCAGATGCGGTGGAAATTGCGATACAGGTCGATGCGGGTGCCGTTGCCCGCGCTGAATTCGTCAGGGGCGGCCACGATGACTTCCAGTGTCGTATGCACAAAATTGTCGCCATGCTGCTGGCTGCCGGTCAGCGCGCGCGCGTAACGGCGCAAATACGGTAAATGTCCGCGAAGCTCTTCACCCAATGGCATTTATTACCTCCCGCTTTGAACCGTCATACGCGTCCGCGCGCGCGACGGTTCCGCAAAATTGAATCAAAAATGCGCGACGAAGCGCTGCAACTTGTCATCGTGCGATGCGTAGAGTCAGCCGGGACGCCTTCGCGCTATCGGTAAGTCAGTGGAATTACGCCGCTTTCCTGATCCGATGGCAAACAGACTTTTTTAGGGACCATATTCATGGCAGAGCGGCCCGCAGGATCCGGAGGACGTGAGGGGCATCAGTTGGCGGACGGAGGTTATGCAGGTCCGGAACAGGCCGAACGCCTGCGCCTCGATACGCTTCGCGAATACCGGATACTCGACACCGGCCCGGAGGAAGCGTTCGACCGCGTCACCAAGATGGTCGCCGACCTTTATGACGCGCCGATCGCGCTGGTCTCGCTGGTCGATGATTGCCGCCAGTGGTTCAAATCCTCTTACGGCCTCGACGTCTCTGAAACGCCGCGCGACATCAGTTTTTGCCAATATGTGATCGCCGAAGACAAGCCGGTGGTCATTGTCGATGTGCTGGGTGACGAGCGCTTTCGCGATAATCCGCTGGTGACCGGCGATCCGTTCATTCGTTTCTACGCCGGCGTACCGCTGCGCGCCTATAACGGAACCATATTGGGCACCCTGTGCGTGATCGATCGCAAGGAGCGGCCGGTGCTGGTCGAGCGCGAACTGGAACGGCTCGAGGATTTCGCCGCGATCATCATGGCCGAGGCCGACCTGCGGCGCATCGTCGCCGAACGCGACGAGGCGCGGCAGACGCTGGAGCGCGCGCTCGACTTTTCGGGCATCGCGACCTGGCGCTATGACGCGCGAACCGGATCGATCAATTGGGGCGGTGCGGCTGCCGAGCTTTGGGGAGCGGACTTTGCTACCGCGCTGGCCGATATCGACGGCTTTTATGAGCGACTGCTTCCCGACGACCGCGACATGGTGCGCAGTGTGCTTGGTGGATCGGTCGAGAGCGGCACCCATTATGCAACCGAATATCGCATCCAGCATCCCGAACGCGGGGTGCGCTGGATCGCGGTCCGCGCCGACTGGGACGTTAACACGACCGACGCGATCCTGACCGGGATCAGCATCGACATCACCGAACAGAAAAGCCGCCAGGAAAATGCCAATCTGTTGATGCGCGAATTGCACCACCGGATGCGCAATTTGTTCGCGACGGTCAGTGCGATCATTTCGCTGACGCGCCACGCGGCGACCGATGTCGACGATTATGTCGAGCGGATCACCGGTCGGCTCGATGCGCTTAATCGCGCGCAGAATGTCCTGCTTGGCGCGAACTTCATGACCGGGTCGATGCACGCGCTGCTGCGCGAGGTCGAGGCGGCCTTTCCGCGCATCCGCTGGTCTGGGCCGGACCTGCTGCTGCCCGAAAACGCGCTGGTCGCGATGGCGCTGGTGTTCAACGAACTGGCGACCAACGCGGTCAAGCATGGCGCACTGTCGGGCGCGAGTGGCGACGTCGATATCCAATGGACCCAGGATCCGGAAGGCAGCGATCCGCGGCTGTTCCGGCTGACCTGGACCGAAACCGGCAATGACGGCCCGATCGGGCCGCCCGAGAAGACCAGCTTCGGCACCCTGTTGATGGAACGCAGCGTCCGCAACAATCTGGGCGGTACGATCGAGCGGCGGTGGGAACCGACCGGGTTGTTCCTCGACATCACCTTGCCCGCGCGGTGGCGCGACGCCTGACCGCGCCAGAGCGGTTTGTTCCTTGTATGTTCCTATGCTATGTATAGCAAATGTCCGGAAAACCGATTCTCGAAAAGCTCAGCATATTGGCCGACGCAGCCAAATATGACGCGTCGTGCGCGTCGTCGGGGTCAGTCAAACGCGATTCGAGCGGTACCAAAGGGATCGGATCGACCGAGGGAATGGGCATCTGCCACAGCTATGCGCCTGACGGGCGCTGCATTTCGCTGCTCAAGATATTGCTGACCAATTTTTGCATCTACGACTGCCGCTTCTGCATCAATCGGGCGTCGAGCAATGTGCCGCGGGCGCGGTTCAATCCGCAGGAGGTGGTGCGGCTGACGCTCGATTTTTACAAGCGCAATTATATCGAGGGGCTTTTTCTGTCTTCGGGCATCATCCGCTCCGAAGATTATACGATGGAGCAATTGGTCGAAGTGGCGCGCATCCTGCGCGAGGAGTATCGGTTCGGTGGTTATATCCATTTGAAGACGATTGCCGGGGCGGCGCCCGAACTGATCGCGCGCGCCGGCCTCTACGCCGACCGGCTGTCGACCAATGTCGAGCTGCCAACCGAGGCTGGATTGCAGAGCTTCGCGCCCGAGAAAAAACCCGAAACGATCCGCAAAACGATGGCATCGGTACGCGTCGGCGCCGACGATGCGATCGAGGCTGCCAAAGGGCGGCTGCTAAAAAAGGCGAAACCGCCGCGCTTTGCGCCCGCGGGGCAATCGACGCAGATGATCATCGGCGCCGACGCATCGCGTGACGATGATATCCTCGCAACCGCAACCAATCTCTATTCGGGCTACCGCCTGCGCCGCGTCTATTATTCGGCGTACAGTCCGATCCCCGACGCGAGCAGCGATTTGCCGCCGGTACGACCGCCGCTGATGCGCGAACACCGACTCTACCAAGCCGACTGGCTGCTGCGCTTCTACGGCTTTCAGCGCGCCGAAATCATGGAGGGAGCGAGCGGCGGGATGCTCGATTTGAGCATCGATCCCAAGCTCGCCTGGGCGCTGATGCGGCGCGACATTTTCCCTGTCGACATCAACCGCGCCCCGCGCGACCTGCTGCTGCGGGTGCCGGGGCTGGGAACACGCGCGGTCGACCGGATTGTGGCGGTGCGGCGGACCGGCAAGCTGCGGATCGGCGACCTGGCAAAGCTGACTGCGTCGGTGAAGAAGCTGCTGCCGTTCATCGTCACGCCTGACTGGCGGCCGGGGTCGCTGACCGACAGTGCCAGCCTGCGCGCACGCTTCGCTCCCCCCGCGGAGCAATTGTCGCTGGCGCTATGAGGGAAGTCGTGCTCGCCCGGCCCGGCGATTTCGCCGAATGGCGCGATGCGGCGCGCGAGCTGCTCGCGGGCGGCGTGGCCCCCGAGGATGTGAGCTGGCGTGGCGCCGAGGAAGGCGCGTCGCTGTTCGGCGACGACGCACCACCCGCATCGGGCGCTGCGGTGTCGCTGCCGCGCGAATTGCTCGCTATGGCCGACCGGGTGATCTGTCATAGCGATGCCAACGTGCCCGCACGGCTCTATCGCATCGTCTGGCGCGCGCTGCGCGACCGGCAGCTGCTGGCGCGGCGATCCGATCCCGATATCGACTGGCTCAGCAAGACCGATAAAGCGATCCGCCGCGACATTCATAAGATGCACGCCTTTGTGCGCTTTCGGCGGCTAGGGGAGGATGCTGGGCGCGAGCGGTTTGCCGCGTGGTTCGAACCCGACCATCGCATCCTGCGGCTGACCGCGCCTTTCTTTCAGCGACGTTTTTACGGCATGGACTGGGCGATCGTGACCCCCAATGCGCGGGCGATCTGGCAGGACGAAACACTGACCTATGGAGCGGGTGGGACAAAGGACGAGGTACCCGATAGCGACGTCGTCGAGGATCAGTGGCGCACCTATTATGGCGCGATCTTCAACCCCGCGCGGGTCAAGATCGCCGCGATGCGTGCCGAAATGCCGAAGAAATACTGGAAGAACTTGCCCGAGGCGCAAGATATCGCGCCGCTGCTCGCTGGCGCCGCGGCGCGGGTGGAACGGATGCGCGCGACCGCCGTTTCGCTTGCTAACCCGCAAACCGACAAATGGCGAATCAGCGTGCGCGAAGCCTTAGTTCTGACTGACGACATCGACACGCTGGATGACCTCGCCCGCGCGGTTGGTGGCTGCACGCGCTGCCCACTACATTGCAACGCGACGCAGGCGGTGGTCGGCGAAGGTCCGGCGGCGGCGCGTGTCATGCTGGTCGGTGAGCAGCCTGGTGACCGCGAGGACCTGGAAGGACGGCCGTTCGTCGGTCCCGCGGGGCAGGTTTTGAACGCGGCGCTGGAGGAAGCGGAGCTCGATCGGCAGCGGCTGTTCCTCACCAATGCGGTCAAGCATTTCAAGTTCGAGCCGCGCGGCAAGCGGCGGTTGCACCAGAATCCGACGACCGGTGAAATCGACATCTGCCGCTGGTGGCTCGACAAGGAGCGCGCGCTGGTCCAGCCCGAACTGATCGTCACGCTCGGCGCCAGCGCACTGCGCGGCGTGACGGGCAAGAGTATGAGCGTCACGTCGATGCGCGGCGCGGTGCATGAACTTGCCGGAGGTACCAGGCTGGTCGCGACGATCCATCCCTCTTTCCTGCTGCGGCTGTCCGACCGGGCACGCGCCGCTGAAGAGCGCGCGGCGTTCGTCGCCGATCTGGCGCATGTGCGAGAGCTCGCCGCCTGATGGCAAAGGGCAAGCCCTGGCTCGAACCGCATCCGCACGGGCTTTATGTGAAGCCTGCCGACCTGTGGATCGATCCGTCGCGCCCCGTCGAACGCGCCGCGGTCACCCACGGCCATGCCGACCATGCGCGCAGCGGCCATGGCGCGGTGTTCGCGACCCCCGAAACGCTGGCGATCATGGCACTGCGCTACGGCGTCGATGTCGAGGCGAGCCATAATCAGGCGTTCGGTTATGGCGATGGCTTCGAGCGCGGCGGGGTGCGCTTCAGCTTTCATCCCGCCGGACATGTGCTGGGCAGCGCGCAGATTTTGATGGAATATGCGGGCGAACGGATCGTTATCACCGGCGACTACAAGCGGCGCCCCGACCCAACCTGCGCGCCGTTTGAGGTCGTGCCTTGCGACATCTTCATCACCGAGGCGACGTTCGGCCTGCCGGTGTTTCGCCATCCGCCGACGAGCCAAGAGATCGCCAAGCTGATCGGCGCGGTGCGCGCTGAGCCCGATCGCTGTGTTCTGGTCGGCGCCTACGCGCTGGGCAAGGCGCAGCGGGTGATGGCAGAGATCCGCGCCGCCGGATGGGACGCACCGATCTATATCCACGGCGCGATCGAAAAAATGTGCACGCTCTATACCGCGCACGGCGTCGATCTGGGCGAACTGCGGCTGGTCAGCGAAACCGACAAAGAAGACATGGCGGGGCAGATCATAGTCGCACCGCCCTCGGCGCTGAACGACCGCTGGTCGCGGCGATTGCCCGATCCGGTCACGGCGATGGCTTCGGGGTGGATGCGCGTGCGCCAGCGCGCGCGGCAGCGGATGGTCGAACTGCCGCTGGTGATTTCGGACCATGCCGACTGGGACGAGCTGACATCGACGATCTCGGCGGTGAACCCCAGAGAGACATGGATCACCCATGGCAGCGAGGACGGCTTGCTGCGCTGGTGCGAATTGCACCAACGCAACGCGCGCGCACTGCATCTGGTCGGCCGCGATCTGGAGGAGGAGGCGTGAAAGCCTTCGCCGCCCTGATCGATCGGCTGATCTACACTCGCTCGCGCAACAGCAAACTGGCGCTGATCGCCGATTATCTGAAGCACACCTCTGATCCCGATCGCGGCTGGGTGATTGCAGCGCTGACCGAGAGCTTCGATTTCCCAGCGGTGAAATCGGCGATGGTGCGGACATTGCTGGCGACGCGGGTCGATGAGGAATTGTTCCGCCTGTCGCGGCATTTTGTCGGTGATACGGCGGAGACTGCGGCGCTGCTGTGGCCGGAACCGAACAAGCTCCTCCCCTTCAGAGGAAGGGTTGGGGTGGGGGTCGCAGGGCAGCTCGAGGCCGACGGCCCCACCACCTCCCGTGAAGGGGAGGGGGGATTGACGGTTTCGCAGGCCGTCGAAGCCCTCTCATCCGCCACCCGCGCCACCGCCCCCGCGATCCTCGCGTCCCTCCTCGATCGCCTCGACGCAGACGGGCGCTACGCACTCCTCAAGCTCGCGCTCGGCGGGATGCGCGTCGGGGTGTCGGCGCGGTTGGCGAAACAGGCGTTTGCGCAGGCATTCGACGTGCCCGTCGACGATGTCGAGGAGCTGTGGCACGCGATTCCGCCGCCCTATGCGCCGCTGTTCGCATGGGGCGAGGGGCAGGCCGAACGGCCCGACCTCGCCGATGTCGCCTTCTTCCGCCCCTTCATGCTCGCGCATCCACTCGAGGACGCGACCGTCGATCTCGCCGACTACGCCGCCGAATGGAAATGGGACGGCATCCGCGTCCAGATCGTCCATGGCGGCGGCCAGACGCGTATCTACAGCCGCGGCGGCGAAGAGATCAGCGCGGCCTTTCCCGAGCTGGTAGCCGCCTTCGATCAGGATGCGGTGATCGACGGCGAACTGCTGGTCCGCGGCGATGCGCAGGGCGGCGAGGCTGCGAGTTTTAACGCGCTGCAGCAACGGCTTGGACGCAAGACAGTGTCGAAGAAGATGCTCGCCGAATATCCGGCGTTCGTCCGCGTCTATGATCTGCTCGCGGTCGACGGCAACGACCTGCGCCCCCTGCCGTGGACCGAGCGGCGGCGGCGATTGGAGACCTTTGTCCCGCGGCTCGCCGACAGCCATTTCGACTTGTCGCAGGTGATCGAGGCGGCCGATTTCGACGACCTCGCCGAACGCCGCGCGGGCGCGCGCGATGCGGCGATCGAGGGGGTGATGCTCAAGCGCCGCGATGCGCCGTATGTCGCGGGGCGGCGCGCCGGACTATGGTATAAATGGAAACGCGACCCGCTCACCGCCGATTGCGTGATGATGTACGCGCAGCGCGGCAACGGCCGCCGCGCAAGTTTCTATTCGGACTATACCTTCGGCTGCTGGAGCGACGATGGCGAGCTGCTGCCAGTGGGCAAAGCCTATTCGGGATTCACCGACGAAGAGTTGAAATGGCTCGACAAATTCGTCCGCGACAACACGGTGGGTCGCTTCGGCCCGGTCCGCGAGGTCGAAAAGTCGCTGGTGCTCGAAGTCGCCTTCGATTCGATTCATGCATCGAAGCGCCACAAGTCGGGTTTGGCGATGCGCTTACCGCGCAACGCACGCAACCCCCGCGATAAAACGGCGGAGGAGGCTGACCGGATTGCGACTTTGCAAGCGATGGTTACGTAGCTCCATCCCTCCGCTTCATGGGAGGGCAGCGAAACTTGGCAACTTGCTGCCTAGTTGCAGCGGGTGGCGGCCATCGGCATTGCGCAATGCCGTTAGCCTCCACCCGTACGACTAAAGGTCCGGCAAGAGCCGGACCAACTCCGCCGCCCCTCTGAAGGGGAGGGGGCGAAAGGAAAATTCCCCGCCCAAACCTTGCAACCCCGCGCCCCGATACCGAGTTTAGCCCCTCATCCCCTCTGAAAAAACAACGGAGACTGCCATGACGATCGCTCTTCCCCCGCTGCCCTACAAGCAGGATGCGCTCGAGCCGCATATTTCGGCCGACACGCTCGCGACGCATCATGGCAAACATCACAAGGCCTATGTCGACAAGGTCAATGCCGCGATTGAAGGCACCGAGCTCGCCGACAAGCCGCTCGAAGAAATCGTCCACCATGCCGAGGGCGCGGGCAACAAGGGCTTGTTCAACAACGCCGCTCAGTCGTGGAACCACGCTTTTTACTGGAACAGCCTGAGCCCCGAAAAGACCGCGCCCGAAGGCGAGCTGCTCGCCGCGATTACTCGCGATTTCGGGTCGCTCGACGATCTGAAAAAGAAGATTAAGGAAACAGCGGTCAATCATTTCGCGTCGGGCTGGGCCTGGCTGGTGTCACGCGACGGCACGCTGTCGGTCACCGACACCCACGACGCCGGTACCGAGCTGACCCTTGGCATCAAGCCTCTGGTGGTGATCGACGTGTGGGAACATGCTTACTATATCGACCGCAAGAATTTGCGCCCGGCCTATGTCGATGCGGTGGTCGATGAGCTGTTGAACTGGGACTTCGCGGCAGAGAATTTCGCTCGCGACACGACCTGGACCTATCCGGCGTAACCGAATGATCCTCCCTGTCGCGCAGCGCAGGGGGGGTGGCAGCGCGAAGCGCTGACGGAGGGGCAAGGGCGCATCGTCGTCGCCCCCTCCAGCACCTTCGGTGGTCCCCCTCCCCATCGCTACGCGACAGGAAGGATTTCGCGGATGCCGTAATGAAATTTGAACTGGTGTCTATCGTGATGACGGTGCCGCCTCTATAGGCGCCGTCATGACAATCAGCCTCTTCGAACTCTTCAAAATCGGTGTCGGACCGTCGAGCTCACACACCGTGGGTCCGATGGTTGCGGCCCGCCGTTTCACGGTCTGGCTCGACGAGCAGAACCTGTTCGATCGGACCGTGCACGTCGAAGCCGATCTTTATGGATCGTTGGCGCTGACCGGCAAGGGCCACGCCGCCGACACCGCGATCGTTGCGGGTCTGGCCGGCGAGATTCCTGCCAACACCAGCCTCGCCGCGATTAGGGCGCATTGGGATCGCGCGACCAGCGAAGGTTTTCTCTACCTGCTCGGCCGTCAGCGCGTCCGCTTCCAGCCCGCGCGCGACCTGCATTTCCAGATGCGCCAGCGCCAGCCGTTCCACAGCAACGCGATGAGCTTCACCGCACGCGACGCCGACGGCGAAATCCTCGCCAAGCGGACGTATTTTTCGATCGGCGGCGGCTTCGTCGTCGACGAGGATGAGGCGGGGCGCAACAGCCGCGGCGCCGAGGATGAGGTTGAGCTGCCCTTCGCCTTCACCTCGGGCGCCGACCTGCTGAGCATGGGCGCCGCGTCGGGCAGAAGCTTCGCCGAAATGATGCTCGAAAACGAGCTGGTGCATCGCAGCCTCGACGAAGTAAACGCCGGACTCGATGCGATTGCGGGCGCCATGGACGCGTCGATCGAGGCGGGCTGCTGCAGCACCGGGATTTTGCCGGGCGGGCTGAAGGTCAAGCGTCGCGCGCCGCAGATTGCCGACGACATCCGCAACCGCCACGAACAAAATCTGACCGACCCGCTCGCGATGATGGACTGGATCAATCTGTGGGCGATGGCAGTGAACGAGGAAAATGCCGCGGGCGGCAAGGTCGTCACCGCGCCGGCCAACGGCGCGGCGGGGATCATCCCCGCGGTGATCCGCTTCTACCGCCGCGGCTATCGCGGCGATGACGCTGGGGTGCGTACCTTCCTGCTCGCCGCGGGCGCGGTCGGCGCGCTCTACAAACGCAACGCCAGCATCTCGGGCGCCGAAGTCGGCTGTCAGGGCGAAGTCGGAGTCGCTTGCTCGATGGCGGCGGCGGGGCTCACCGCGGCATTGGGCGGCACCAACGCGCAGGTCGAAAACGCTGCCGAGATCGGCATGGAGCATAATCTCGGCTTGACGTGCGACCCGATCGGCGGGCTGGTGCAAATCCCGTGCATCGAACGCAACGCGATGGGATCGATCAAGGCGATCGACGCGAGCCGCATCGCGATGATCGGCGACGGCACGCATGTCGTGAGTCTCGACACGGTGATCGCGACGATGCTGCAAACGGGGCGGGATATGCGGGACAAGTATAAGGAAACGTCGAAGGGCGGGCTGGCGGTTAGCGTGGTGGAGTGTTGAGCTTTTAGCGATCAAGCTCCGGTTTCACTTCAAGTTAGGAACAAAGTCTGCTGCTTAACGCTGATCTTCGATATTTGGGAAGTTTCTGAGGAGAGGTTCAAGGTGGTAGCGGAGAAGTTCGTTATCCCTGCCATCTCGATGCCCTCCTTGGTCTAAGAGGCGAACCAGCCTGCTCAATCCGAGGCGTTGCGCAAAGAGACGATAAAGCATGTCGGTTGTCCATGTTGGATCTGCAAGATATGCCCTCGCCAGTCGTTCGGTGTCATTTCGACGCAAAGAAAGATGCTCCAACGGCACTATCCCTTCATTGCTGCGAGGATACTGCTGAAGAAGCCAATCAGCCGCATCTGTGGAAGCAAGTTTGCCGTTTGCGCACGCATAGCTTCATTCATGAGATGACATTCCTTGGGCCATCAACTTTCCTTTCTATTAAGTCATTCGCTTGAGCGTTGCGCAACCTCGCTCAAACCTCCGGGGTGGCGATGGTGGGGCAGAGAGCCGTGTGCGACGTTCATATTCTCGTCACCCTGAACTGGTTTCAGGGTCCATGGTCTGCCGCTTCCTTCGGCGCGGCGCAGGACGAGAGGTCTGGCCATGGATGCTGAAACAAGTTCAGCATGACGACGTGAGGGGTGAGAGCGAGGCTACGAGCATCTTGCATTGCCGCTCCGTTTGCCTGATTGGGAGCGCCGAGAAGGAGACCGCAAATGAAGACCCGCGCCGCCGTTGCGTTCGAAGCGAAGAAGCCGCTCGAAATCGTCGAACTCGACCTCGAAGGCCCGAAGGCGGGCGAGGTGCTGGTCGAGATCATGGCGACGGGGATCTGCCACACCGACGCGTACACGC
>NZ_JAIBES010000117.1 GCF_019459305.1 Sphingopyxis sp.
AAGGGGGTTGGTTCGGTATTTTGTGGCGCGCGATGGGGCCGCCGCCGGGCTTTCGCCCGAACGGCTGCGCGCCGTATGGAACGAACTGGTCGAGCAATCGATCGCCCATGAGGCGGTCGAATGGGATCGCATTCGCGTCGACGGTTAACGCCGCCGGCACCCCGAAATTACTTCGCGCCCTTCAGCTGCTGGCTAATAGAATCGGCCTGCCGGTCCCAATCTTCCTGCGTACGGCATTCGCGTGCTGCCAGGCGGCTGCCGGTGTCGGCGATGCGGCGGCAGATCATTTTGGGCTTCGTGGCTGGCTTGGCGGCGGTTTCGGTGACGGGCTGCGAAGCAGAGGCTTCGGCGGTGGTCGCGGCGAGGGCCAGCGACATCATCAAGGTAAGCATGGACGATTTGACTCCGGGGAGGGTAGGAGCCTGTTATCGCGCTCGCGGCTTTCTGCCAAGACTGGTTATGATGCCATGCATCATCCTGATATCATTGTGCGACCAGCCGGTCTTGGTGAGCGCTGTCCGCAGGGTGCGCAGCGTAGCTTCGGTGCGTTCGGGCGGCACGAAATAGCCGCTGGCATCGAGGTCGCGGACCAGGTGCTGGATCAGCTCTTCCAGTTCGGCATGCGGCGCGATGGGGTCGAGTGGGACGGTGGGCGGGCTGGCCAGCGCGACACCCCCATCGGCTTCGCCTGGGGCATGTTTCGACCATTCATAGGCGAGCAGGATCACCGCTTGCGCCAGGTTCAAGGACGCAAATTTGGGATTGATCGGGACCGTCACGATATTGTGCGCCAGAGCGACGTCGTCGGTATCGAGCCCTGAGCGTTCGGCACCGAAGATATAGGCCGAGCGTCCTGCATCGGCATGCACCGCGCGCGCCGCAGCCTCGGGGGTGAGCACGGGCTTCATCACGCCGCGTTTGCGCACCGTGGTGGCGTAGATGGTCGTGCAGTCAGCGACCGCTTCGGCCAGGATGTCGAACACCTGTGCCTCGGCGAGCACGATGTCAGCGCCTGCGGCTGCCGGACCCGCGTCGGGATTGGGCCAGCCGTCACGCGGGGCCACCAGCCGCAACTCAGTCAGCCCGAAATTGAGCATTGCCCGCGCCGCCTTGCCGATATTTTCACCCAGCTGCGGACGGACGAGCACGATGACGGGGGGCGGGACCGCGGTGCTCAACTTTTATGCGCCGCCTCGGTCACCGACGAGGCAAATTCCTCGAAATCGCGGGCCTCGGTGAATTCACGATAGACGCTGGCGAAGCGGATATAGGCGACGCTGTCGAAACCTTTCAGCGCCTCCATCACCATCGCGCCGATTTGCGCTGCCTGCACCTCGTTCTCGCCCGATGTTTCGAGCTGGCGCTGGATGCCCGACACCAGCCGTTCGATACGCGCGCCGTCGATCGGGCGCTTGCGGCACGCGATCTGGATGCTGCGCATCAGCTTTTCGCGATCGAAGGGCTCGCGCCCACCGCCGGCCTTGAGCACCGACACTTCGCGCAGTTGGATGCGCTCGAACGTCGTAAAGCGCGCGCCGCAATCCTCGCACTGACGGCGGCGACGAATGGCGGCGCCGTCCTCGGTCGGACGGCTGTCCTTCACCTGGCTGTCTTCATGGCCGCAATAAGGGCAACGCATCGGTTAGCGTTTCACCCGCGAGTAAAGCGCAATCGCGGCGCCCGCGAGCAACCCGACGGGCCAGCTGACCACCGGCAGGACGGCACCGACAACGGCCCCGATTGCGCCGCCGGTGAGCACCGGTTTGGTCGAGGGATGCGCCAGACCCTGCTTGCCCATCGCCTTGACCTCTTCGATCTTGACTTCGGCGAGCGTCGGTTCTTCGGGATGTTGGCGTGCCATCGGATCAGCCCTGATAGATCGGGAAGCGTTCACACAGCGCGCGAACGCGGCCGCGCACATCGGCTTCGACATCGGCGTCGCCATGCTCGCCCTTGTCGCGAAGCGCTTCGAGCACGTCGGCGACCATATCGCCGATCTGCTCGAACTCGGCGATGCCGAAGCCGCGCGTCGTACCCGCGGGCGATCCGACGCGGATGCCGCTGGCCTTGACCGGCGGCAGCGGGTCGAAGGGGATGCCGTTCTTGTTGCAGGTGATCGCGCTGCGCTCGAGCGCCTCGTCGGCGTCGCGGCCCGTGACGCCGAGCGGGCGCAGGTCGATGAGGGCAAGGTGGGTGTCGGTGCCGCCCGCCACAACGTCGGCGCCGCGTGCCTTGAGGCGACCGGCGAGCGCCTGCGCGTTGGCGACGGTCGATTTCGCATAGTCCTTGAAATCGGGGCGCAGCGCTTCGCCAAAGGCGACGGCTTTGGCGGCGATGACATGCATCAGCGGGCCGCCCTGCAGGCCGGGGAAGACCGCCGAATTAATCCGCTTGGCGATCGCTTCGTCATTGGTCAGGATCATGCCGCCGCGCGGCCCGCGCAGCGTCTTGTGCGTCGTCGTGGTGACGACATGCGCGTGCTCCATCGGCGAGGGATGAACACCGCCCGCGACGAGACCGGCGAAATGCGCCATGTCGACCATCAGCAGCGCGCCGACATCATCGGCAATCGCGCGGAAGCGAGCAAAGTCGAGCGTGCGCGGATAGGCCGAGCCGCCCGCGATGATCAGCGCCGGACGATGCTCCTTGGCGAGCGCTTCGACCTGGTCGAAATCGACGAGATGGTCGTCGGCGCGCACACCGTACTGAATGGCGTTGAACCATTTGCCCGACATCGCGGGCGGGGCGCCGTGGGTGAGGTGACCGCCGGCGTCGAGGCTCATGCCCAGGATCGTCGCGCCGGGCTTAGTCAGCGCCAGCATCACCGCGCCATTCGCCTGCGCCCCCGAATGCGGCTGGACATTGGCATAGCCGCAATCGAACAGCTGCTTGGCGCGGTCGATCGCGAGCGTTTCGACCTCGTCCGACGGCGCGCAGCCCTGATAGTAACGGCGGCCCGGATAGCCTTCGGCATATTTGTTGGTAAACACCGACCCCTGCGCTTCGAGCACGGCTTTCGAGACGATGTTTTCGCTGGCGATCAGTTCGATCTGATAGCGTTCGCGTTCCAGCTCATGCTTCATTGCGGCCGCGACCGCAGGGTCGACGGTGTCGACGCCGTCGGTGAAATAGCCAGCCGATTTGATGGGCTTATCGAGCGTGTTGGTGGTCATCGGCTGGTCTCCAGTTGCGGCGGATTGGATAATTTATCGACGCGGCGCGCGTGGCGATCGCCGGCGAAATCGGTGGTGAGGAAGGCGGTCAGGCACGCCTTGGCCATGTCTATGCCGGTGAGGCGCGCGCCCATTGCGATGACGTTGGCGTCATTATGCTCGCGCGATAACTTCGCCGACAGCGGCTCGGACACGAGCGCGCAGCGAGCCGCTGGGTTCCGATTGACCGAAATCGAAATGCCGATTCCCGACCCGCACAGCGCGACGCCACGGTCGGCGCGGCCTGCGGCCATCGCTTCGCCCAGCGCATAACCAAAATCGGGATAATCGACGCTGTCGGGGCCGTTGGTGCCGAGATCCTCGACGTCATGGCCTTCGGCGCGCAGCCAATCCGCGAGCAGCGCTTTCAGCTCATAAGCGGCATGGTCAGAGGCAATGGCGATGCGCATCGGCGCGGCTCCCGCTGGGGTCAAGGGAATCGATGTCGGCCCTTTAGGCGACGCCGCCCGATTTGGCCATAAGCGAGGTGGCAAATTTGTGACGCGGCCGATAAAGCCGCGGCATGTCCGATACCGTCATATCCGTGCTGATGCTCACTGGGGTCTTCCTGACCGGCGGTGCTGCTTATGTGTTTCGCAACGGCGACCGGCGCCGCGCGCTGCTGATGCTGGTTGCGGGGCTGGTGATGTTCGCCAATGTGGCGGTGTGGCTGGTGCCGGTGAAATAGCTTTCGGCGCCCCCCCCCAGGCGGGGGGCCCCGGGGGGCCCGGCCGGGGAACGGGGAGAAAAACCCCCCCGCCGCTCCCC
>NZ_JAIBES010000125.1 GCF_019459305.1 Sphingopyxis sp.
AGAGACACAGACTTGTGTTTTGTTATCACTGTCTTTGGCGGTGACCCGTGGGGTTTTTTGTTTTTGGCTCTTGTGTCTCATTAAACCCCCCCCCGCGGCGCTTGCGACCGGCGGCAGGCTGGCCTAAAGCGCCCGCGTAACGGGTGGCGAACACCTCAAAACAAGACTGCGAGCTCCCATGGTCGATCTGACGCAATATCTGCCGATCCTGATATTCCTGGTCATTGCGGTCGGGTTATCTTCGGCGTTCGTGTTCCTGCCGATGGGCGTGGCGCGGTTGACCGGGGCGCACAAGCCCGACCCGGCAAAGCTGACCGAATATGAATGCGGTTTCCCGGCGTTCGAGGATGCGCGCAGCCAATTCGACGTGCGCTTCTATCTTGTCGCGATCCTGTTCATCATCTTCGACCTTGAAGCGGCATTCCTGTTTCCCTGGGCGGTCAGCCTGGAGGAGATCGGCTGGGCTGGTTGGGCCACGATGATGATATTCCTCGCCGAACTCGCGATCGGCCTTATCTATGCATGGAAGAAAGGGGCGTTGGACTGGGAATGAGCAGCTCGATCATCCTGCCGCCCGGCCAGATGCCGGTTGCTCCGGGGACGAACCCCGATATGGCCTATTTCGACGACCTCAACAGTGAGGTCGGCGACAAGGGCTTTCTTGTCACCTCGACCGAGGATCTGTTCAACTGGGCGCGCACCGGCTCGCTGTGGTGGATGACCTTTGGCCTCGCATGCTGCGCGGTCGAGATGATCCACGTCAACATGCCGCGGTACGACATGGAACGCTTTGGCGCCGCGCCGCGCGCGTCGCCGCGTCAGAGTGACGTGATGATCGTCGCGGGGACGCTGTGTAACAAGATGGCGCCCGCGCTGCGCCGCGTTTACGACCAGATGTCGAACCCGAAATATGTGATTTCGATGGGCAGCTGCGCCAATGGTGGCGGCTATTATCACTACAGCTATTCGGTGGTGCGCGGCTGTGACCGCATCGTGCCGGTGGATATCTATGTCCCCGGTTGCCCACCGACCGCTGAAGCCTTGCTCTATGGTGTGATGCAATTGCAGCGGAAGATCCGCCGCGTCGGGACGATCGAACGCTGATGGCCCACGCCGCTCCCCTGATTGCGCCGCGCGCGACGCTCTCTGTCGAGCTCAAGAAACTGCTTGGCACCGATCTGCTCGCGCATAATTTCGCTGCCGACGAAGACAGCATCACCGTCGATTGCTCCGCAATTGCCGGGGTGATGATCGCGCTGCGGGATAATCTGGAATATCAGCAGCTGATGGAGATCGCCGGGGTCGACTATCCCGACCGCGCCGAGCGGTTCGAGGTTGTCTATCATCTGCTCAGCGTGACGCGGAACCACCGCCTGCGTGTCCGCGTGTCGACCGATGAGGCGACGCCGGTGCCGAGCATCGTGCCGGTGTGGCCCGTTGCGGGTTGGCTCGAGCGCGAAGTGTTCGATATGTATGGCGTGCTGTTCGCGGGCAATCCCGACCTGCGCCGCATCCTGACCGACTATGGGTTTCAGGGGCATCCGCAGCGCAAGGACTTTCCGCTGACCGGCTATATCGAGCTGCGCTACAGCGAAGAAGACAAGCGCGTTGTTTATGAGCCAGTGAAGCTGGCGCAGGATTTCCGCAACTTCGACTTCCTCAGCCCGTGGGAAGGCGCTGACTATGTGCTGCCCGGTGACGAAAAGGCTGGCGGCACCGGCGAGGCGCCGGGCAAGGGTGCGCCGACTCCGATGACTGCCAAAGAAGTCAAATCGTCGGACGACAAGGCCAAGGCTTCACCGCCGCCGACGCCCAAAACAACCGACAGCCCCGCGCAGACCGGCGCAGGCGCCAAGGTCAACAAGGCGGCATCGAAAACGAGCCGCGACGGCGCGAAATCCAAAGTCGCAACCAAAGAGGCGAAAACGCCCGCGACGACCAAGGCTGAAAAGGCGCCTGCCAAGCCGCGCGCGCCGCGCAAGCCGAAAACAGGAGGTGACGCATGACCGACACCCCGACCATCCGCCATCACGGCGGCGACATGTTCGAAGGCTATCCGGTTGACACCGCCAACACCGCGGGCGACCAGGCGGTCACCAATTACACGATCAACTTCGGCCCGCAGCATCCCGCCGCGCACGGCGTGCTGCGACTGGTGCTCGAGCTGGATGGCGAGATTATCGAACGGGTCGATCCGCACGTCGGGCTGCTCCACCGCGGCACCGAGAAGCTGATCGAATATAAGACCTATTTGCAGGCGTTGCCCTATTTCGACCGCCTCGACTATTGCTCGCCGCTGGCGATGGAGCACAGCTATGTGCTGGCGATCGAAAAACTGCTCGACCTCGAAGTGCCGGCGCGCGCGCAATATCTGCGGGTATTGTTCGCCGAACTGACGCGTATCTGCAACCATATGCTGAACATAGGCGCCCATGTCATGGACGTCGGCGCGATGACGCCGAACCTGTGGGTGTTCGAGCTGCGCGAGGATTGCCTGAACTTCTTCGAACGCGCCTCGGGCGCGCGGATGCACAGCGCCTATTTTCGCCCCGGCGGCGTCCATCAGGATGTTCCGGAAAAGCTGCTCGTCGACATCGGCGAATGGATCGACGGCCGCCTGCCCAAGCTTTTCGGCGACGCGATGAGCCTGGTCATCGACAACCGTATCTTCAAACAGCGCAACGTCGACATTGCGACGGTGAGTAAGGAAGACGCACTGGCATGGGGTTTCTCCGGCCCTATGATCCGCGGCAGCGGCATCGCGTGGGATTTGCGCAAGTCGCAGCCTTATGATGCTTATGCGCAGATGGAATTCGAAATTCCTGTCGGCACCCGCGGCGATTGCTACGACCGCTTCATGGTCCGCGTCGAAGAAATCTATCAGTCGGCGAAGATTATCAAGCAGTGCCTGCGCGACATGCCGACCGGCCCGATCGCCAGCCTCGACCGCAAGGTCGTGCCGCCGAAGCGCGCCGAGATGAAGCAGTCGATGGAATCGCTGATCCATCACTTCAAGCTTTATACCGAAGGCTTCCACGTCCCCGCGGGCGAAGTTTATGTCGCGACCGAAAGCCCGAAGGGCGAATTCGGCGTCTATCTGGTCAGCGACGGCACCAACAAGCCGTATCGCTGCAAGATCCGCCCGACGGCGTTCAGTCACCTGCAGGCGATGGACATGATGTCAAAGGGCCATATGCTCGCTGATACGACCGCGATCATTGGCGCGATCGACGTGGTGTTCGGGGAGTGTGACCGATGAGCATCCCCGCCGTTGTAAATCTGGCCGAAAAGCTCGCGAGCTTCAACGATCATTGGAAACCGCATATTGTCGGCCATTATAATGGCAATGAAATCCGCGTCGCCAAGATCGGCGGCGATTTCACTTGGCATGCGCACCCCGAAACCGATGAAATGTTCCTCATTATAAAGGGCAAGATGGGGATCGAGTTTCGCGACGGGGTTCGCCATTTCGGCGCCGGTGAGATGGTCGTGGTACCCAAAGGCGTCGAGCATCGCCCTTTTGCGACCGAAGAATGCCACATCCTGTTCCTCGACCGCGAGGGTGAATCGAACACCGGCGATACGCCGTCGCATCGCACCCGCGCGAAGCTGGAATCAATCTGATGGCGAACGCTGTGCTGATTTCTGATCCTGCAAATATCATCGCGATGATCGGCGCGATCGATGTGGTGTTCGGGGAGTGTGACCGCTGATGCTCCGTGAACTTGCAATCCTCACTCTAGTGCTCGCGGGATTCGCGTCCGCGACGGCCGCATATCTCGCGGCCTTTCATGGCGAAGCGCCCATAAAGGAAATCGTCTCGACAGCTTTTGCGGCGACGCTGGGCATGTATGTCGGGCGATATATTGAACGAGGTCTGGCCCGTGGCTGACGCACCCCTAATTCCTGACGAAGCCGAAACCCGCGCGCGCTGGGGCGTTTTTGCGTGGACGGCGGAAAATGCCGAGAAGGCGAAGGGCGTCATCGCGCGCTACCCCGCGGGGCGCCAGCGCTCGGCGGTGATGCCGCTGCTCGACCTCGCGCAGCGCCAGGTCGGCGCCGAGACGCAGACGCAGGGCTGGCTGCCCGTGCCGGTGATCGAATATGTCGCGGCGCAGCTCGATATGCCGTTCATGCGCGCTTATGAGGTCGCGTCCTTTTACACGATGTATAATTTGGCGCCGGTCGGCCGCTATCATGTCCAGGTCTGCGGCACGACGCCGTGCCTGCTGCGCGGCTCCGACGATGTCATGGCGGCGTGCAAGAACCGCGGGATGACTAAGGGCAAGACCACCCCCGACGGGCTGTTCACGCTGACCGAAGTCGAGTGCATGGGCACCTGCACCAACGCGCCGATGGTCCAGATCAACGACGATAATTACGAGGATCTAGATTTCGACCGCATGGCGGCGATCCTCGACGCGCTCGCCGCGGGCGAGACGCCGAAGGCGGGGACGCAGATTGCGGGACGCCATACAAGCGAGCCCGAGGGCGGCCCGACGACCTTGAAAGAGATGGTCAAGGCGAACCATGATTATCGGAAGGAATGGTGATGAATCAGTCCGTTAAGGCCGGCGTGCCGATCATCGGCATCATCTTTCTAGCGCTCGCCGTCTTCAAATTCATCAATGGCGATGATTGGGTCGTCTGGGCCATATTGGGCTTTTTGTTTGGTGGTTTAGGTCTGTTCACCCGGAATCGATCGGGAGGTATTGGGTCGTGAGCCTTCAGGACAAGGACCGCATCTTCACCAACATCTACGGCTTCCAGCCGTGGAACCTGAAATCGGCGCAGATGCGCGGCGACTGGGACAAGACCAAGGATTTGATGAAGCGCGGCCAGGACGCGATCATCGAAGAGATCAAGGCGTCGGGGCTGCGCGGCCGCGGCGGCGCGGGCTTTCCGACCGGGCTCAAATGGAGCTTCATGCCGAAGGAGCCGCGCGCCGACCGCCCGAGCTTCCTCGTCATCAATGCCGACGAATCCGAACCGGGTTCGTGCAAGGACCGCGAGATTATCCGCCACGATCCGCACAAGCTGATCGAAGGCGCGCTGATCGCGGGCTTCGCGATGCGCGCGCGTGCCGCCTATATCTATATTCGCGGCGAATTCATCCGCGAGGCCGAGACATTGTTCGCGGCGGTGCAGGAGGCCTATGACGCCGGGCTGCTGGGCAAGAATGCGGCGAAGTCGGGCTATGATTTCGACGTCTTCGTCCACCGCGGCGCCGGCGCCTATATCTGCGGCGAAGAAACCGCGATGATCGAAAGCCTCGAGGGCAAGAAGGGTCAACCGCGTCTTAAGCCGCCGTTCCCGGCGGGCGCGGGGCTCTATGGCTGCCCGACGACGGTCAACAATGTCGAAAGCATCGCGGTCGTCCCGACGATCCTGCGCCGCGGCGCGCCGTGGTTCTCGTCCTTTGGGCGCGAGAACAACAAGGGCACCAAGCTTTTCCAGATTTCGGGCCACGTCAACACGCCGTGCGTCGTCGAGGAAGAGATGAGCATTCCTTTCCGCGAACTGATCGACAAGCATTGCGGCGGCATCCGCGGCGGCTGGGACAATCTGCTCGCCGTCATCCCCGGCGGCTCGTCGGTTCCGCTCGTCCCTGCGGCCGAGATCATGGACGCGCCGATGGACTTCGATGGGCTCAAAGCCGTCGGATCGGGCCTTGGCACGGCGGCCGCGATTGTGATGGATAAATCGACCGACGTGGTTCAGGCGATCAGCCGGATCAGCTATTTCTATAAACATGAAAGCTGCGGCCAGTGCACGCCCTGCCGCGAAGGCACCGGCTGGATGTGGCGGGTGATGGAGCGGCTGCGCACCGGCGACGCCGACATCAGTGAGATCGACACGCTGTACGACGTGACCAAGCAAGTCGAAGGTCACACCATCTGCGCGCTCGGCGACGCCGCGGCATGGCCGATCCAGGGCCTGATCAAGCATTTTCGCCCCGAAATCGAACGTCGCATCCGCGACAATGGCGGCGTGTTGGAGGCGGCGGAGTGAGCGACGCGGAAATCAAAAGCGTGGTGCTTATGGCTTTCGTCGCGATGGTCGCGCTTGGGCTGCGCGCGCTGTGGGGTAAGCGGTCGCAGCGGCCTTCAGCGAAAAACAATTGGCGAAAAATTGACGATTCCAAGCCTGGTCGTTGGTTCGATGATCAAGGCGCCGGCGGCGACCCGATGACGGGCGGAGCAGAATAATGCCTAAAGTAACCGTAGATGGCGTAGAAATCGACGTTCCGCAGGGCGCGACCGTGCTGCAGGCGTGCGAACTGGCGGGGAAGGAAATCCCGCGTTTCTGCTATCATGAACGCCTGAGCATCGCCGGAAATTGCCGCATGTGTCTCGTCGAAGTCGCGCCCGGCCCGCCGAAGCCGCAGGCGTCGTGCGCCCTGCCGACCGCCGAGGGGCAGGTGATCAAGACCGACAGCCCGATGGTGAAAAAGGCTCGCGAAGGGGTGATGGAGTTCCTGCTCATCAACCACCCGCTCGACTGCCCGATCTGCGATCAGGGCGGGGAGTGCGACTTGCAGGACCAGTCGATCGCCTATGGCCGCGGCGCGACGCGCTATGACGAGAACAAGCGCGCGGTGACCGAAAAGTACATGGGCCCGATCGTCAAGACGGTGATGACCCGCTGTATCCAGTGCACGCGCTGTGTCCGCTTTGCCGAGGAAGTGGCCGGGGTCGAAGACATCGGCGCGATCGGGCGCGGCGAGAATATGCAGATCACCTCCTATCTGGAGCGCGCAGTCGCGAGCGAGCTGTCGGGCAATGTCGTCGATCTATGCCCCGTCGGCGCGCTGACGAGCAAACCCTATGCGTTCGAAGCGCGACCGTGGGAGCTGACCAAGACGCTGGGCATCGACATGATGGACGCGGTCGGCACCAATGTGCGGATCGATGCGCGCGGGCGTCAGGTGCTGCGCGTGTTGCCGCGGATCAACGACGATGTGAACGAGGAATGGGCGAGCGACAAGACGCGCCACCATGTCGACGGCCTGACCCGCCGCCGCCTCGACCGGCCCTATGTGCGCAGGGATGGCCAGCTGGTTGAAGCGACGTGGGCGGAAGCGTTTGAGGCAATCAAGGCGGTGAACGCCGGAAAGTCGGTAGCCGCCATCGCGGGCGACATGGCCGATTGCGAGACGATGTTCGCTGCCAAGGCGCTGGTCAATGCGCTCGGTTCTACCTTGCTGGAAGGGCGCCAGACCGGGCTCGACTATGACGTCACCAGCCTGTCGGCGGTCAATTTCAACACGGGCATCGCCGAGACTGAGAACGCCGACGTGATCCTGCTGGTCGGCACCAACCTGCGCTGGGAAGCGCCGCTGATTAACACACGCGTCCGCAAGGCGGTCTGGAAAAAAGGAGCGAAGGTCTTTGCGATCGGCCCGGAAACCGACCTCACCTACAAGACCGAATGGCTCGGCGACGATGCGTCGCTCGTCGCGAAGCTGCCGAAGCATGTCACCGACGCGCTGAAGGGCGCCGAACGGCCCATGCTGGTCTTCGGCGGCGGTGCGCTGTCGGTGACCGGCGTCCACGGCGCTGGCCTCGCGCTCGCCAAGGCGGTGAACGCGGTGAGAGAGGGCTGGAACGGCTTCAACGTCGTGCATTTCTCGGCCGCGCGCATGGGGTCGTTGATGCTCGGTTACGGGCTACCCAGCGGGATAAAGGATGTGATCGCGGCAAAGCCGAAACTTGCGTTCTTCCTCGGCGCCGACGAGGTCGATTTTGCGGCTTTCGCAAAGACATTCAAAGTCTATGTCGGCCATCATGGCGACAAGGGTGCGCATGCCGCCGACGTCATCCTGCCTGCCGCCGCGTGGACCGAAAAGGACTTTACTACGGTTAACACCGAAGGCCGCGTCCAGCGCAGCGAAAAGGCGGTGTTTGCACCGGGAGACGCGCGGGAGGACTGGAGCATTTTCCGCGCTTTGTCGGATACTCTCGGCGTGTCGCTGGGCTTCGACACCTTCGATGCGTGCCGCGCGGCGATGGTCGCTGCGGTTCCGACTCTCGGCGTTGAAGGTATCGCCAATTACGGCTGGTCAGCACCCAAGCTGCCCGCCAAGCCCGAGGCGCGCGCGATCCCGTCGCCGATCAAGGATTTCTACCTCACCAACGCCATCTGCCGCGCGTCACCGACGATGCAGCGCTGCTCGGAAGAGCTTCTACATGGCGTCGATTTTGCGGAGGCCGCGGAATGACCCCGGTACATGCGATCGCCAGCGTCATGCTGGCCGGGATGAGCTTTGCCGTCTGGCGCGGCTTTAATCCGCGCAGCAAGTCCGAGAAGCCTGGGCCGCATAACGGCTGGCGGAACCAGGACGGGACGCGGAAATGACCGAGACCTTTATCTCGTGGGGCATGGACCCGAACTGGGCATGGGGCGTCGCAACCGTCGCGGGCATCCTGCTGATCGCGTTGCCGCTGATGCTCGCAGTCGCGATGATCATTTATGCCGACCGCAAAATTTGGGCAGCGATGGCGCTGCGCCGCGGCCCGAACGTCGTCGGCCCGTTCGGCCTGCTCCAGAGCTTTGCCGACGGGCTGAAAGTGTTTCTGCAGGAAACGATCATCCCGACGGGGGCAAACCGCGGGCTGTTCCTGATTGCGCCGATCATCACCTTCACCGTCGCGCTGATGGCATGGGCGGTGATCCCGTTCAATTCAGGCGCAGTGCTCGCCGACATTAACGTCGGATTGCTCTACATCCTCGCGATTTCATCACTCGGCGTTTATGGCGTGGTGCTGTCGGGCTGGGCGTCGAACTCGAAGTATCCCTTCTTTTCGGCGATGCGCGCCGCGGCGCAGATGATCTCTTATGAAGTGTCGATCGGCTTCATCCTCGTCGGCGTCGTGCTCTACGCCGATAGCTTCAACCTCAACGAAATCATCAAGGCGCAGCAGGGTCATGGCCTCGGCATCGTCAACGCCTTTGGCTTCAACCTGCTGCTGTTTCCGCTCGCGGTGATCTTCCTGATCGCCAGTCTTGCCGAAACCGCGCGCGCGCCGTTCGATCTGACTGAGGCCGAGAGCGAGTTGGTCGCCGGCTATCAGACCGAATATTCTTCGATGAGCTTCGCGCTGTTCTGGCTCGGCGAATATGCCAATGTGTTGCTGATGGCGACGCTCAACGCCATCCTGTTCTGGGGCGGCTGGCTGCCGCCGCTCAACATCGACCTGATCCCGTGGTTCGATATTCCCGGGATCGTCTGGCTGTTCGCCAAGATCTTGTTTTTCTTCTTCATCTTCAGTTGGGTGAAGGCGACTGTGCCGCGCTATCGCTATGACCAGCTGATGCGCCTTGGCTGGAAAATCTTCCTGCCGATTTCGCTGATCTGGATCTTCCTGATCTCGGGCTGGCTGATGCTGACGAGGTACTCATGACGTCTATTGCTCACCTCATCAAAAGCTTCACCTTGTGGGAGTTTGTGAAGGCGCACGCCCTCACGCTCAAATATTTCTTCAAGCCGAAGGCGACGATCAACTATCCGTTCGAGAAGAACCCGCTGAGCCCGCGCTTCCGCGGCGAACATGTGCTGCGGCGTTATCCGAACGGCGAGGAGCGCTGCATTGCGTGCAAGCTGTGCGAAGCGGTGTGCCCGGCGCAGGCGATCACGATCGAGGCCGAGCCGCGCGAAGACGGCTCGCGCCGCACGACGCGCTACGACATCGACATGACCAAATGCATCTATTGTGGCTTTTGCCAGGAAGCATGCCCGGTCGATGCGGTGGTCGAGGGGCCGAACTTTGAATATGCGACCGAAACGCGCGAAGAACTGCTCTATGACAAGGCCAAGCTGCTCGCCAATGGCGACAAATGGGAACGCGCGATCGCGGCAAATCTTGCCGCCGACGCGCCCTATCGATAAGGGCGCGCGCACATGATCCCGTTTATCGCCTTTTACCTGTTCGCGACGATCGTCATCGCCTCTGCGGCGATGGTGATTTTCGCGCGCAACCCGGTCCACAGCGTCATGTGGCTGATCCTCGCCTTCTTCAACGCAGCAGGGTTGATGCTGCTCGCGGGGGCCGAGTTCATCGCGATGCTGCTCGTCATCGTTTATGTCGGCGCGGTCGCGGTGCTGTTCCTGTTCGTCGTGATGATGCTCAATATCGATTTCGCCGAGCTGCGCGCCGGTTTCGTGCGCTATCTGCCGCTGGGCGCGCTAGTCGCGATCATCCTCGTCGCCGAGCTGATCTTCGCGCTGGGCGCCTGGAGCGCGGGCGGGGTCGATCTGGCCGCGCGTGCCGCACCGGCGGTGACCGACAAGAGCAATATCCAGCAGATAGGCGAGCTGCTCTATACGCGCTACATCTTCCTGTTCGAGGCGGCGGGCATCGTGCTGCTGGTGGCGATGATCGGCGCGATCGTGCTGACGCATCGCCAGCGCGGCGGGGTGCGCATCCAGAATATCTCGTCGCAGAACCAGCGCCGCCCGCAGGACGCGACGCGGCTGGTCGATCCGGGCGTCGGGCAGGGGATGGAATTGTGATCTCGGTCGGCCACTATCTTGCCGTTTCGGCGGTGCTGTTCACGCTCGGCGTGCTCGGTATCTTCATCAACCGCAAAAATATCATTGTCATCCTGATGGCGATCGAGCTGATCCTGCTCGCGGTGAACATCAACCTCGTCGCGTTCAGCGCGGCGCTGGGCGACTTGGTCGGGCAGGTGTTCGCGATGTTCGTGCTGACGGTAGCGGCGGGCGAAGCCGCGATCGGGCTTGCCATTCTTGTGATTTATTTCCGCGGCCGCGGCACCATTGCGGTCGATGACGCCAACCGGATGAAGGGGTAAACCGGTGATTCAGGCGATCGTTTTCCTGCCGCTGCTCGCGGCACTTGTCGCAGGGCTGGGCCAGCGGGCCATTGGTCCGTTCGCGGCCAAGCTGATCACCACGGGCGCGCTGTTCACCAGCGCCGCGCTCAGCTGGCCGATCTTCCTGTCGTTCGTAATGGGCGGCGGCGAGGCCGAGGTCGTGACCGTGCTGCACTGGGTGTCGTCGGGCGCGCTCCAGTTCAATTGGGAGCTGCGCGTCGATGCACTGACCGCGGTGATGCTCGTCGTCATCACGACGGTGTCGGCGCTCGTCCATCTTTATAGCTGGGGCTATATGGAGGAAGACCCGGACCAGCCGCGCTTCTTCGCCTATCTCTCGCTCTTCACCTTCGCGATGCTGATGCTCGTGACCGCGAACAATCTGGTTCAGATGTTCTTCGGCTGGGAAGGCGTTGGTCTCGCCTCCTATCTGCTCATCGGTTTCTGGTACAAGAAACCGAGCGCCAATGCCGCGGCGATCAAGGCGTTCGTCGTCAACCGCGTCGGCGACCTTGGCTTCATGCTCGGTATCTTCGGTACCTTCCTCGTGTTCGGCACCGTTTCGATCCCCGAGATTCTGGCGGCCGCACCGGGCATGGCGGGCTCGACGATCAGCTTCATGGGGATGCGTCTCGACACGATGACGATCCTCTGCCTGCTGCTGTTCATCGGCGCGATGGGCAAGTCGGCGCAGCTGGGCCTCCACACCTGGCTTCCCGACGCGATGGAAGGCCCTACCCCGGTGTCGGCGCTGATCCACGCCGCGACGATGGTTACCGCGGGCGTCTTCATGGTCTGCCGCCTGTCGCCGATGTTCGAAACGTCGGACGTTGCACAGGGCGTCGTGATGTTCGTCGGCGCCGTAACCTGCTTCTTTGCTGCGACCGTCGCGACGACGCAGTGGGACATCAAGCGCGTCATCGCCTATTCGACCTGTTCGCAGCTCGGTTACATGTTCTTTGCCGCGGGGGCGGGTGCCTATGGCGCCGCGATGTTCCACCTGTTCACGCACGCCTTCTTCAAGGCTTTGCTGTTCCTTGGCGCCGGTTCGGTCATTCACGCGATGCACCATGAGCAGGACATGCGTTATTATGGCGCGCTGCGGAAAGAAATCCCGATCACCTATTGGGCAATGATGCTCGGCACGTTGGCGATCACCGGCGTCGGCATCTATGGCGTCTTCGGCTTTGCGGGCTTCTATTCGAAGGACGGCATCCTAGAGGCTGCCTTCGCGAGCGGCGGCGGCGGCGTGATCGCCTTCTGGGTCGGCATTTTTGTCGCCTTCCTCACCAGCTTCTATTCGTGGCGCCTGGTCTTCCTGACCTTCCACGGCAAGCCGCGCTGGGCAGCGAGCGAGCATATCCAGCACGCAGTGCATGATGGTCATCACGATCACCCGTCGGACGAACATGCCGGACATGACACGCACCATGACCATGCCGCCGACGCGCATGAAGGCACCGCAGGCTATCACCCGCACGAAAGCCCGATCACGATGCTGATCCCGCTGATCCTGCTGTCGGTCGGCGCGGTGTTTGCGGGCTTCGCATTCAAATATCCGTTCATCTACCCCGAAGAGGGGCTGGCGTTCTGGAGCGGCAGCATGCTCGCGTTCGACGAGCATCTGATGCACGCCGCGCACGAAGTTCCGCTGTGGGTGAAATGGACGCCGTTTACGGTGATGGCGATCGGGCTGTTCCTTGCGTGGAACAGCTATATCCGCAACACTACGCTGCCGGCGCGTTTCGTCGCGCAGTTCGGGCTGCTGCACCAGTTCCTGTTCAACAAATGGTACTTCGACGAGCTCTACAACATCGTCTTTGTCAAACCGGCGTTCGCGATCGGCCGTTTCTTCTGGAAGCGTGGCGATGAACAGACCATCGACCGTTTCGGTCCCGATGGCATGGCGGCGCTCGTTCAGGGCGGCTCGCGGCTCGCGGTGCGGCTGCAATCGGGTTATGTTTATGGATATGCGTTTGTGATGCTGCTCGGGCTTGTCGGCCTGGCCAGCTGGGCCATGGTGAAGTTCCTGTGAGCGGTTTTCCGATCCTTTCGCTGATGCTGGCGATCCCCGCGGCCGCCGCGATCGCCTGTTTGTTCGCGGGCGACAGACTGGCGCGGCTGATCGCGCTCGGCGCGACGGTGGTCGCCTTCGTCCTCGGCTGTGTGATGTGGGCACAGTTCGACATCGGCGGGCCGCAGTGGCAGTTCACCGAACGCGCCGACCTGTTCGGGCGGTTCAGCTGGGCTCTCGGCATCGACGGCATGGCGCTGATGCTGATCATGCTCAGCGTGTTCCTGATGCCGCTCTGCATCTTGGCCAGCTGGGATGCGATCAAGAGCCGGGTCGGACTCTACATGGCGATGTTCCTCGTCATGGAAACGATCATGATCGGCGTGTTCTGCGCGCAGGATCTGCTGCTGTTCTATATCTTCTTCGAAGCCGGGCTGATCCCGATGTACTTCATCATCGGCATCTGGGGCGGCGCGAATCGCAAATATGCGGCGTATAAATTCTTCCTCTACACGCTGCTCGGCTCGGTGCTGATGCTGATCGCGATGATCGCGATGATCGCCGAAGCGGGGACGACCGATATCCCGACGTTGCTCAACTACGACTTCCCGGTCGAAATGCAGACGTGGCTGTGGCTCGCCTTCTTCGCCAGCCTCGCGGTCAAGATGCCGATGTGGCCGGTCCACACCTGGCTACCCGACGCGCACGTGCAGGCGCCGACCGCGGGGTCGATGATCCTGGCGGGCGTGTTGCTCAAGCTCGGCGCCTATGGCTTCATCCGCTTCATGATGCCGATGTTCCCCGACGCGTCGGCGCAGCTGATGTGGATCGTGTTCGGCCTGTCGATGGTCGCTGTGGTCTATACCAGCCTCGTCGCGCTTGTTCAGAGCGACATGAAAAAGCTGATCGCATATTCGTCAGTCGCGCATATGGCGATCGTCACCGCGGGCCTGTTCGCATTCAACCAGCAGGGCATGGAAGGCGCGCTGATCATCATGCTCAGCCACGGCGTCGTGTCGGCCGCGCTCTTCTTCTGCGTCGGCGTGATCTACGACCGGCTGCACACGCGCGAGATCGACCGTTATGGCGGGCTCGCGGTCAACATGCCGGCCTATGCGATCTTCTTCATGCTGTTCACGATGGCGTCGATAGGCTTGCCGGGAACCAGCGGTTTCGTCGGCGAATTCCTGAGCCTTGCGGGCATTTACGAAGCGTCGAGCTGGGTCGCCTTCGTGTGCACCACCGGGATCATCCTCGGTGCTGCATACATGCTCTATCTCTACCGCCGCGTCGTGTTCGGCGAACTCACCAAGGACGATGTCAAGGCGATGCCCGACCTCAATCCCCGCGAATGGGCGGTGCTGGCGCCGCTGGCGGCCGTGGCACTGTGGATGGGCGTTTATCCCGAAAGCTTCCTCGCGCCGATGCGCGGCGACGTGACGACGGTGGTCGCGCGGCTCGCTCCGGCCAAGCCGGCGGGCGATGCGCATCTCGCAGCCGGCAAGCCGCAGCCCGCCAAGGCGCAGGGTGAAACAGCTCACGGATCGAGCCATGCGGGAGGCGTCCAATGACCGCCGATCTCGCGCTCATCTGGCCCGAACTGATCCTCACGATCGGCGGGCTGATCACATTGATGCTCGGCACCTTCCTCGGTGACCGACAGGTTGGCCTTTACCAGCTCAGCGCGCTGCTGACGCTGGCAGCGGCGGCGGCTGCGGTGGTGGCGCTGTTCGGCGTCGAGGCGTCGGTATTCTCCGGTACGCTGGCGGTCGACGGCTTCGGCGGCTTCGCCAAGCTGCTGATCTATGCGGCCAGCTTTATCTGCATCCTCATCGCGCCGCGCTTCTTCACCGGCGGCATGCGCGCCGAATATCCGGTGCTGATCTTGTTTGCCGCTCTCGGCATGGGGATCATGGCGTCGTCGCGCGATCTGATGACGCTGTATGTCGGGCTCGAACTCAACAGTCTGGCGGCCTATGTGCTCGCCAGCTTCATGCGCACCGACGAACGCTCGACCGAGGCGGGACTTAAATATTTCGTGCTCGGCGCGCTCGCGTCAGGCATGTTGCTCTACGGCATCTCGCTGCTCTACGGCTTTACCGGCACCACCGACTTCACCGGCATCGCGGCGCGCATGGGCGGTGAGATGAACGTCGGGCTGATCTTCGGTATCGTGTTCGTACTCGCGGGGCTTGGTTTCAAGATCAGCGCCGTGCCGTTCCACATGTGGACCCCCGACGTTTACGAGGGAGCGCCGACCCCGGTGACGACCTTCTTTGCCAGCGCGCCGAAAGTGGCGGCCATGGCGCTGATGACGCGCGTCGTCATCGACGCGATGGGGCCAGCGGTCGGTGCATGGCAACAGATCATCATCTTCCTCGCGCTTGCCTCCATCATCCTCGGCGCGGTCGGCGCGATTGGGCAGAAGAATATCAAGCGATTGCTCGCTTACTCTTCGATCAACAATGTCGGCTTCATGCTGATCGGCCTTGCCGCGGGAACGCAGGCGGGGGTCGAAGGCGTGCTGACCTATCTGCTCGTCTATGTGGTGACGACGATCGGTGCCTTCCTTGTCGTGTTGCAATTGCGCGATGCTGATGGCAATTACATCGAAAGCATCCCGGCGCTGGCCGGCCTGTCGCAGCGCCGCCCGGGCTTGGCGGCAGCAATGGCAGTGTTTCTGTTCAGCCTCGCGGGTATCCCGCCGCTGTTCGGGTTCTGGCCGAAATATCTGGTGTTCGAGGCCGCGGTGAACGCCAACCTGCTGCCGCTGGCGATCGCAGGTATCGTCGCGTCTGTGATCGGGGCATTTTATTATATCGCGATCATCAAGACGATGTATTTCGACGATAAATCGGACACCGAAATCCCCGCTTGTGGCGGCGCCATCGTCGAGGATGCGGTGATCACCGCGAGCGCTCTCTGGCTCTCGATCATTGGTTATCTCTTCATCCCGATGCTCGCAGTCGTTTCGGCGAGCGCCGCCGCGGTGCTGTTCTGATCCCGCCGATCGAGCGGGTAGCGCAGACAGGTTCGACCAACGCCGACCTGCTGGCGCGGCTGGCCGGCGGCGAGCAGGTCGGCGAGGGGCATTGGCTGATTGCCGATCGCCAGACCGCGGGGCGCGGACGCCTAGGGCGCGGCTGGAACGACGGGCAGGGCAATTTCATGGGCTCGACCGTCGTTCAGTTGACGATGGGCGATCCGCAAGCAGCGACGCTGGCGCTCGTTGCGGGGGTCGCGCTGGCCAAGACCGTTGCCGCTCTCGCGCCGCACATCGACGCGCAGCTCAAATGGCCGAACGATCTGCTGGTGGGCGGCGCGAAATGTGCGGGCATATTGATGGAGCGCACGGGCAATTCGGTGGTGATCGGGATCGGGGTGAACCTCGTCGCCGCACCCGAGCTGCCCGATCGGCCGACCGCGACGCTGGCATGCCAAGGCGCGGTGCTCGACCGCGATCATTTCGCGGGCGCGCTGGGTATCGCGATGATCGACGCGCTGTGGACCTGGCGGCAAGAGGGGGTGGCGAGTATCGTCCGCACATGGCTGCCGTTGGCGCATCCGCTCGGCACGCCGCTGCGCGTGTCCGAACAGGGCATCGACGGAACATTTGACGGCCTGGCCGAAGACGGCGCGCTGCGCTTGCGCGTCGCGGGCGGGGAGACCATGCTGGTGCATGCTGGCGATGTCGAACTGCGTCGCCCGGTCGAGGAAGAAAGATAGATGCTACTCGCGATCGATGTCGGCAACACCAATGCCAAATTCGCGCTATTCGAAGGCGCCGCGTTGCTCGCGCGTTGGCGCATTGCTACCGATGACCGCCGCACCGCCGACGAATATATGGTGTGGCTAGACCAGTTGCTACGGATCGAGGGATATGACCGCGCGCAGGTTGACGCGGTGATCATCTCGACCGTCGTGCCGCGCGCGCTCCACAATCTGCAATTGCTCGCGGTCAAATATTTCGGCGTCGATGCGCTCGTCGCCGGGCGCGAGCCGGTGACCTGGGGTATCGCATTGAAGGTCGACGAGCCGCGCTCAGTCGGCGCCGATCGCGCCGTCAATGCGATCGCGGCGCAGGCGGTCGAACCCGGCAAGGACAAGCTGGTCATCAGCTTTGGCACCGCGACGACGCTCGATTATAGCGGCCCCGACGGCGCCTATCTGGGCGGTATTATCGCGCCCGGGGTCAATCTGTCGCTCGAAGCGCTGGTCGCCGCCGCCGCCAAGCTGCCGCGGATCGCGATTGAGGCACCCGCGACCCCCAGCGTGATCGGCCGCACCACCGAAAGCCAGATGCTGATTGGCGTCTATTGGGGCTATGTATCGATGATGGAAGGCCTGATAGGGCGAATGAAATCCGAAATTGGCAAACCGCTCACCGTCATCGCGACGGGCGGCCTCGCCACTTTGTTTCAGGAACAGGCGCACCTGTTCGACCGCATCGAACCCGATCTCACGCTGAACGGGTTGATGCACCTCTATAACCAACGGAACCAGACAATATGACAACTCCAGGAAAGGAGCTGCTTTTCCTCGCGCTCGGCGGATCGGGCGAGATTGGCATGAACGCCAATCTCTATGGCTGCGACGGCAAATGGATCATGCTCGACCTTGGCGTGACATTCGGCACCCATGATTATCCCGGTATCGACATCATCATGCCCGACCTGGAATTTATCGAGGATCGCAAAAAGGATCTGCTCGGCATCATCCTGACCCACGGGCATGAGGATCATATTGGGGCTCTGCCTTATCTCGCTGCCGACCTTGGAGTACCGCTCTACGCCAACCGCTTTACCGCGGGGCTGATCGCCAACAAGCTGGCGGAAGAGGGGCTGGAGAAAGAGGTCAAGATCAAGACCGTCGACATCGACGCGCATTTCCAGCTTGGCCCGTTCGGGATCCGCCTGATGCCGCTCGCGCACTCGATCCTCGAGATGAGCGCGGCGGTGATCGACACGCCTTATGGCCGCGTGTTTCACACTGGCGACTGGAAGCTTGACGCCGATCCGGTGCTGGGTAAGCCGTCGAGCGCCGCGGCGCTGACCGCAATTGGCGACGAAGGCGTCGATTTCCTCGTCGGCGATTCCACCAATGCGTTTAATCCCGAGGCATCGGGCAGCGAGGGTGATCTGTATGACGGGCTGCTGACCGCGGTCGGCAACGCCAAGGGGCGCGTCATCGTCACGACCTTCGCCTCGAACGCGGCGCGCCTCAAGACGCTGGGGCGCGTCGCTACGGCCACCGGGCGGACCCTGTGCGTCGCCGGGCGATCGCTCGACCGCATTTTGGGCGTGGCACGCTCGGTCGGCTATCTGAAAGACTTCCCACCGACGGTCGATTTCGACGAGGCGATGCGCCTGCCGCGCGACAAGGTGATGGTGATTGCCACCGGCGGGCAGGGCGAACCACGCGCGGCGCTGGCGCGCATGGCGGCGGACAGCCACCAGATCAAGCTCGCGCCCGGTGACACGGTCGTCTTTTCGTCGAAGCAGATCCCGGGCAACGAAGTCGCGATCGGACGGATCATGAACCAGCTTGCCGCCAAGGACATTCTGACGGTCACCGAAAAACAGGCGCATATCCATGTCAGCGGCCACCCGGGGCAGCCTGAGCTGGCGGCGCTCTATGGCTGGCTGCGGCCGAAACTGGTTGTTCCGGTGCATGGCGAGATCCGCCACATGCACGAACAGGCGCGTTTTGCGTTGGAGAAGGGCGTTCCCGATGCGCTGATCCAGGAAAATGGCGATCTGGTGCGGCTGGCGCCCGGCCCGGCCAAAATCCTTGAGCGCGTTCGCGCCGGACGCTTGATCCTCGATGGCGACGTCATCCTTCCCGCCGATGGCGAAACGATCAACGAACGCCGCAAACTGGCGCTGCACGGGCATATCACTGTCGCAGTCATCTTTACCGGCAAACGCTTCACCGACGTCGCGATCAGTTATCGCGGCGTCCCGGTCGAGGATGAGCGTAAAGCCTTTGTCGACGAAATGCGCGAAGCAGCGGAGAAAGCGGCACTGGCCCCCGCCAAGGAGCAGGAAAAAATGCGTGAGGCGATCCGGTTGAGCGTGCGCCGCGTCGCGACCGACTGGACCGGTAAAAAGCCGGTCGTCGATGTCATGCTCGTGCAGCTCTGAACGGACCAATAACAATGAAATGGACGTCGGCACTCGCGATCTATTCGCTGTTTTTAGCGCTCAGCGCCTTTTTTGTGCTGCCCTTCCATGGGCGCACAGCGAGCGACGACGATGCTCCGCTGGTCAAGGGACAGGACCGCGGCGCGCCCGCGGTGTTCCGTCCGGCGCGCATCTTGCTCCAGATGGCTATCGTCGCGACGGTCGGCTTCGTCATCTACTACGTCGCTTATGTGAACGGCTGGGTTAATCCCAACGTGCTGAGCGGGCGCGCCTGACCCCGACGGCTCAGTACTGGTCTGGTATCATCTGTGTTGGGCTGGAGAGCGGACAATCGCTTGATCTGCGGTAAGCGCCTTCCCATAGTTCCAACATGGTTCGGGACCTCGGCAAAGCGATGCAAAAGAAAGAGGAATTCGAGTCTGCACGGCTTGCTGACTTCGAGTTTCGTCAGCTGGTTCGCGCCACGCGACTTCTCGCTCGGTCACTTGGAGTAGATGTATCGTCTTTAGTTAAAGAGATCGCCGCCAGAGACGAGGAAGGGGTTCTAGACCTCGTTGCCGTGGAGACCTCGCGATCCAAAGACAAGATTGCGGCGGAATTGCCCGTTGTCTGGTTGAAGTCAGAGCGCAATTAATCGCCGAACGGGTTGATCCGACACCACATCGTCTGGGATAATGTTCGCCGGGCGGTCACAGACGCCACGCCCGACTAACTCAGTCCGACACTGTTTAGCCTCGCAATCGATCAATCGCCTGCGCCAGCGCCACATACAGCTTGCCGATGTCCGACGACAGCAAGGTCACGCTGATCGCCGAGCCGTCGCGTGCGCCGATCAACAGACGCAGCATCGCTTCGAAATCATGGATGAACTGGTTCACCGACGCGTGGAAACCACCGTCATTTTGGTAGAGGCGCAGGATTTCCTTGGCCTCGCCATTCTCGATCAGCTTGACCGCGCGGCGCGCGAACACGCCGCGGTCGCCCTTTAGATACGCATCCCATGCGGTGTCGCTGACTTCGGTCGACAGGACCTTGGTGACGTCGATCGCGGTCGATTTCAGCGCTTCGGTCAGCAGCCCGACCTGTTTGGCGAGCGAATCGCGGTCGGATGCGGCAATCGCCTGTTCGGCTTCGGCGACGCGCTGTTCGACGCTCGCGCTGGTGTCCATGATCGTGATCAGCTGGCGCATCAGGCGGTCGGCGGCGCCGTTTGCGGCCGTGACGGCGCGCGTCGAGGCTTCTTCGATCGCGGTCAGCTGCGCCATGATCTCGGTCTTGAACGCGGCATCGATCGCTTCGGTCGCGGTCGCCTGCATCGCTTCGCGCGCGCCCGACACCAGCTTTTCGAGCGTGAGCCGCGCTTCGTCAGCGGCCGAATGGGCGGTGGCGCGCACCTCGCCCAGGGTCGCGATCATGCGCGCGCCTCCCTGTTCGGCAAAGTCGTCGGCGCCATCGCGCAGCTTCGCCAGCGCGGCTTCGGCGTCGGCGAGCGATCCATTGATGCGGTCGACCAGCGCCTGCTGGCTGGTCGCGTGCCCCGACATCTGTTCTTCGTTCGATTTGAGCGTCGCCTGCACCGCGTTGACGTGCGACATCGTCGATTGCGCGACCAGTTCGGACGCCTCCAGCATCGGGCGAAGCTGCGACAACGCGGTTTGGGTCGCCTTGCCGTGCGAGGTCATGCGGTCGAGCGCGTGAGGCAGCGTCTCGTCGAGCTCGCGCGTCACCGCGTCGAGTGCGAGGAGCAGCGATTCGGCATGGGTGATCAGCTCGTGCGCAGAAGCATTTCCGCTCTGCACTTCCTGCATGAACGCGGCGAGCTGCGCCTTGGTGTCGTCGATCGAACGGCCGATGACGCCGGTGCTGGCGCTGACGCTGACGTCGAGCACCTCCAGCTGCTGTGCGACGTTGGCGACATGCGCGGTGATCCGCGTCGCGAGCGCGTCGCTGGCATCGGCATGGGCCGCCAGCTGCGCGCCCATCGCATCGCCGGCGTCGCGCGCGGCGGCGAGCTTGGCGTCCATCTGCGCTGCGGCCGTGTCGACACCATCGCGGAACACGCGCCAGCTTTCGTCCATCTGCGCGGTGACGGTGGCGACGGTCGATGTCATATCGTCGCGCGCGCTGGCGCTGGCGATGGTGATCCGGGCGAGCGCCGCATCGTGCGCGCTGCTGACCTGCGTTGAGGCCGCGAGCAGACCGGTTTCGGTCTCCTTGCTCTGTTCCTGCAGCGCAACAATCGCCTCAAGGATGCTGGCGGTGGCCGTCTCGCCAGCCTGCGCGGTCGTGGCGGCTGCCTCGCCGAGCTCGGCAAGTTTGGCCTCTAGGCTGGCGCCCTGTTGGTGCGCGACGAGGCCGGCTTCGCGGAAATTCACGGCAAGCCGCTGCGCCACATCGTCGATCCGCGGCAGGCCGGCGAGCAGCCCGTCCATCCGCTGCAACGCAACATCGCCCGAGCGTGCAAGCTGGTCGTGCGCGTTAGCGATCACCGACGCGTTGCTGGCCAGCTTGTCGCTGCTTTCGTTCAGCCGCATCACGGTATCGAGCCCGAGCTGCTGGACGATTCTTGCTTGCTCGCCGAGCTGTTTTTGCGCGTCAGCCAGATGCAGGCCGAGCGAATGCATCGATTGATTGAGCGCCAGATTCTCTTCGCGCAGCGCAGACGCGACTCGGGCAAAGCGGGCCTGCTCCGAACGACCAGTACGCAGCAACGCCATCCAAAGCACCGCTAGGAAGGTCAGCGGCATCGCGATCGTCGCGACCAGCGTCGGCGCGTCGGCAAGCGCAGGGCTGCGCGCAAAATCTTTCGTCGCAACGACAAGCGCGAACCCAGTCCAAGCGATACCCAGCAGGACGATCAGAGCAGGGGCGACGCGGTCGCCCCATACTGAGGCCTTTTGCCCCGCTTCGTCCGCGTATTCGCCGACATCTTCAGCTGTGTTCAGCGGCGACATGTCGAGCCATTCGCGGTCGACTGGTGGCGCCGCTTTGCGTGCAGCCGCCGTTTCGGGCAGCGCTGCGTCGGCCTGCGCTGCGCTGTCGGTTTCCTGGATTTTGGCGGAATCCCGCCACAATCCGACGATTTTCTTGTCCCCCATCATCCGGACATCTTAGCATCAAATGGCCGTCTTGAAACGGAAACTTAACCACGGCCTGCCAAGCCTGTGGAATGTCATTCGATAGTGGCCCTCTTGACCGTTACCTGAGCGCCGCGATCGGCGACGATCCGGCGATTGCGCTGGACCTGCGAACGGTCTTTACCGGCAGCGCGCGCGACCTGGCCGACCTGATGCGCCGCGCCCGCTGCGACGCCAATTGGGAGGTTGCCGCCCTGCGCCTTAAAGGGCTTTCGGCGACCTTTGGCATCATTTCGCTGATCGATCTTGCCGAGCAGGCCATGGCGGGTGCGCCGGGCGATCCGCTGGTGCTGCGCCAGATCAACGCGGCGATCGACGACCTCGCCTGAGCCGCGATCGGGGTTCAATCCCCGTTCAGCCGCTTGCTTCCAATAATTATCGCAACGGGCCGTCTTGCCTTGGCAACGCGACGGGTTTAGCCGCGTTATGAACGCGCGCCGGAACCCTGTTTGCGTTGCCAGTTTTCTTTAGGCTAGCCGGCCGATTCTGAGGAGAGATTTCGATGTTCACCCGTTTCCGCTCGATGCCCGTAACGGCCATGGCCGCTGTGCTGGGCTGCGCGCTGATGACGACCGCCACCCCGGCCGCCGCGCAGAAAAAAGAAAAGCCGAAGAAGGAAGAAGCAGCCAAGGGCAAGGGCCTGACCGCGAGCAAAGGGTTCGCGCCGGCGCTGAAAAAAATGACTGATGCCACGACCGCGAAAGACGCCGCGACCTTGCAGGCGGCACTGAGCGAGGGCCAGTCGAGTGCGACGACCCCTGATGACAAGTATCTGATCGGCTTCTATCAGTTGCAGCTGGGCATTCTGAACAAGGATCAGGCGCTGCAGGGACAGGGGCTCGATGTGATGATCGAGTCGGGTCTGACCCCGGCTGAGAATATCGGTGTCTACAATTTCTACTCGGGCAACTTCGCCTATGGCGCGAAAAATTACCAGAAGGCAATCCAGCGGCTCGAGGCCGCAAAGGCTGCCGGCTCAACCGAAGCTGCGCTCGCGCCAATGTTGATGGACAGTTACCTGAATGCGGGGCAGGTCGACAAGGGCTGGGAGATCGCCCAGGCCGGGATCACCGCGGCTCGCGCTGCGGGTACCAAGCCGTCGGAAGAATTATTCGTCCGTCCTGCGCAGGCGTTCCAAAAAGCCAACCGGACCAACGAGATGCTTGATGTGTTGACCATGCGCGTGCAGGATTATCCGACCCCGGCGACATGGCGCAACACGCTGTACATTCTGCTGCAGCAGTCGGGCGGCGACAAGGAACTGAACCTTGATATTCTGCGCCTGATGCGCGCCACCAATTCGATGACGCAGCGTCCCGAATATCTTGAATATGCTGGCTTGGCGACCGAGGCTGGCTATCCCAGCGAAGTCGTGGCGCTGATCAAGCATGGCCAGAATAGCGGCGCGATACCCAAAACAGATACGCATTTTGGCGGCATCCTGGAATCGCAGACGCCGCGCGCGGCGAGCGATGCGGCGGCAGTCGCCGCAGATGCCTCCAAGCCCGCCACGCTAAGCAATCCCAAGGCGGCGCGTGCTACTGCCGATGCGCTGGTCGGCGCCGGTAACGCGGTCAAGGCAATCCCGCTTTATGAAGCAGCGCTGGCGGCCAATCCTACCGATCCGGTGATTCAATATCGTCTGGGCGTAGCGCAGGCGCTGGCGGGACAAACCGATGCCGCCGTCGCCAGCTTTGCCAAGGTTCAGGGTAACCGTCAGCGTTTGGCGCAGCTGTGGACGGTTCGCGCCAAGGCGGGCGCGACCCCTGCTTCGGCCCCGGCACCCGCTCCCGTCGGCTGAAGGCTCTGCCCTCCAAATCGTATTAAAAGGGCGCCCTTCAACTGAGAAGGGCGCCCTTTTAACTCGCCGCCGTTTGGCGGTGATCAGGTTTCGACCGGGATTCCCGCAAGCTGCTTGGCGGTGCGGATCGTCAACGATGTCTTGACGCTTGTCACATTGGGCGCTGATGTTAGATGGGCCGTCAGAAATGACTGGAAGCTCTGCAGGTCGCGCGCGACAACCTTGAGCAGGAAATCGATCTCTCCGTTCAACATGTAGCATTCACGCACTTCGGCCAGGCCGCCGACATAATCTTCGAACGCTTTCAAATCCGCTTCAGCCTGACTGCGCAGACTGACCATTGCAAAGACGGTAATGCCATAGCCCAGCTTCGCTGCGTCGAGGTCGGCGTGATAGGATCGGATGACCCCCGATTCCTCCAGCGCGCGCACGCGGCGCAGGCAGGGCGGAGCGGTGAGGCCGACCATTTGCGCCAGTTCCACATTCGTCATTCGGCCATTTTTTTGTAGCTCGCCCAATATCTGGAGGTCGATCTGATCGAATTTCTGACTCGCCATCGTTGAAACATCCGCTTTCCAAAACTGCGATGACCATAATATTATTTCAGCCGATTGCAATTGTCCCACAATGTGACGTGGCCGGTGAAGGCACTTTCATGACCGAACGATTCACGCTAGCCGGTAATCTTACGATAACCAACGATAGAAGGTGTGGGGCTGGCTTCGCGTGACTGCTGACTCGATGATCGCGACCATCCTGCGTCAGGCGCCTACGGAGCGACGCGCCAGTATCGCGGCGTGGCGCCAGCTTTCCGATATTCTGGCTCAGCGCGGCAATCAACTGGGTGACGACGATATTCGTCGTAGTCTGCATGCGCTAGCGGTTTTGCGACCCCGTGTTCCCGAAGCGGTGCGCCGCGATTGCGCGCGGGCGATTGCCAAACATGGCCGATTTGCGCCGCTGGTCGCACTCTATGCCAATGACGTTCCTGCGGTTGCGGCGATCATGCTACGCAGCGCGCAACTGTCGGAGGCGGACTGGCTGGCGATGCTACCCGTGACCAGCGCAATGGCACGATCAGTGCTGGCGGGGCGGACGGACCTGCCGCATGGGATATATCGCGCGCTGGCCAGCCTTGGCAGCGCGTCTGTCGCTTTACCACAGCCTGCCGTGGCGGCCGAAGCGGCCCCGGCGTCCGTCGTGTCGTTTCACGCGGCGCCCGATGCCGCGATTGAAAACGGCACCAGCCAGATCAGCGAACTTGTTCGCCGGATCGACAAATATCAGGCGACCCGTGGCCAGCCTGCCACGCCTGCGGCTGCGGCGGCGCACCAACAGCGATCGGCGTTTCTGTTCGAGACCGGACCCGACGGCGTCATTCAATGGGTCGACGGCGTCACGCGCGGCGCCGTGATCGGCCTGTCGATCGCGGAGGCGGCGTTTGGCGGCGAACCCGGCACCGATGGGGTCGCCGCAGGCGCTTTTCGCCAGCGGGCAGAAATCCTCAATGCGCGCATGATGCTGGAAGGAACCCCAGCCGACGCCGGTGAGTGGCGTATTTCGGCGCTGCCGTGGTTCGATCCTGCGACGGGGCAGTTTCGCGGTTATCGCGGCAGTGCGCGCCGTCCAAACCGTAGCGAGACGCCCTATGGTCGGCCCGTCGCCGCGGATTCGGGCGATTCGATTCGCCAGCTGATCCACGAACTGCGCAGCCCGCTCAATGCGATTTCGGGCTTTGCGCAGATCGTCGCCGGGCAGATGTTCGGCCCGGTCAGTCAAAGCTATCGCACTATGGCCGACACGATCGTTGCCGACGCGCTATCGGTACAAACGATCATCGATGACCTGGAAACCGCAGCGAGGAGTAACGCCATCTCTGCAATTGATCCGTCGCCGGGTGAAATCGTCGATATGGGCGCGGTCGTGACGCAGGTTGAAAGCGATCTTGCCTCCTTGTTGTCCGAACAGCGCGTCGATCTCAGCATCTCGCGCGTTGGCGGGCCGTTTCTGGGGCTGGCCAACGACGCCAACGCGCGGCGCATGGTCGGCCGCTTGCTGACCGCGCTGATAGATGTATCCGAAACGGGGGCAATTCTTGTTGGACAGCTCGTCACCGAATCGCCGCACGACGACATGCTTCAACTGCGGATCGTTCGTCCCGCGACGATTCGTTTCGCCACCGCATCTGACCTTCTCGACCCCGGCTTCAGCCCCGAGGGCGAAGCGCCGGGGGCTGCGGTGCTCAGTCTCGGCTTTTCATTGCGCCTCGTCGACAGCCTTGCCCGCGCGGCGGGTGGACGGCTCGACATCGGGCATAACGCCTTGACCTTGCACCTGCGCTCAGCCAACTCGAGGGCCGAAGCCGGGCTGGAGGCCCAGCAAGGCGAATAGCCACGGTGGCTGCGGGAGCGAAGGGAAGCGTGGTGCAGCCTGCGGGGAATTTCTTTGCGGATCCGGCGCGATCCGACCTGGTGGAACTTGCAGCGGACGAGCGACCACGCTTCTGGGTCACGATCGACACTGAAGAGGATTTCGACTGGACGGCGCCCTTTGCGCGTACCGGTTACGGCCTCGCGTCAGTCCCCGCGCTCGCCGACTGTCAGGGCTATTTCGAACGCGCGGACGTGAGGCCGATCTATCTGGTCGATTGGCCAATTGTCGCTGACGATCGTGCGGTTGAAATTCTCGGCGCAGCACAGACGCGCGGCGACTGCGAGATCGGGGCGCAGCTTCACCCATGGGTCACGCCACCGCACGACGAAGACGTCAGCGCGCGCAACAGCTACACGGGCAACCTGCCACCCGATCTGCAACGCGCAAAGATGACGGCGCTGCGGGACGCGATCAGCGCGCGCTTCGCCATGACGCCGATTGTCTATCGCGCCGGGCGTTATGGGCTTGGCGCCGATACCGCTACGATTCTCGTCGAACTCGGCTTCCGCTGCGATACGTCGGTACGTTCGGGCTTCGATTATCGCGCCGGTCACGGCCCCGACTATCGCAGCGCCTCCCTGCATCCATGGTGGATCCGTACGAAGGCAGGGGCTGTACTGGAGATGCCGGTGACGACCGTGTTCGGCGGCCTGCTCGGCTGCGCGGGGCGGCATATCTATCACTGCCTGGCACGCAACGGCACGCACGTCGGCGCGGCGCTAGCGCGGCTTGGCATGGTCGAGCGGATCGCGCTGACGCCTGAAGGGATCCCGGCCGAACGCGCCTGCAAAGCGATCGACCTCGCCGTCGATCTGCGCCTGCCCGTCCTTAACTTCTCTTTCCATTCGCCGTCGCTTCAGCCCGGCAATACGCCCTACGTGCGCACGCAGGCCGATCTCGACCTTTTCTATCGTTGGTGGGATGTGGTGCTGAACCATCTGGCGCAGCGCGGGGTCGAGCCGACCACGGCGGCCCAGATCCTGACGATGGCAGAGCGCAAGGCGCCCGCCTGAGCCTTGGCACTTGCCAACGCGCCGCGCCCTCCGCTATCGCCGCATTTCCCTACGGGGGCCTGTAGCTCAATGGTTAGAGCTGGCCGCTCATAACGGCTAGGTTGCGGGTTCGAGTCCTGCCGGGCCCACCATTTTCCTTGCAAATCGAAACCGATCACAGTCCACTGCTCCGAAAGCAGGAGAGGGATATGGGAAAGCGGCGGACGATGTTGTTGGGCGGGCTGGCTGTCATTGCCATCGTGGCGGGAACGGTTGCGCTGCGCACGGCAAGCTTTAAGCCCACGGACATCGCCGATGGCACCGATATCCGGTTGGCCGCGGCTCCCCCTTATAATCTCAGTACCGCGGTCGCGAACCTGAGCGCGGCGGCGCAGATCCGCACCATCTCGCATCAGGACCCGGCCGACGACGACGTCGCCGAATGGGACCGCTTGCACGGCTGGCTTGCGGCGACCTATCCAGCCACCCACCGCGCGATGACGCGCACCATCCTGCCGAACCGAACGCTGATCTATCACTGGACGGGCAGCGACGCTTCGCTGGCACCCATCATCGTCATGGCGCATCAGGACGTCGTACCGGTCACTGAAGGGACCGAGGGCGACTGGAAATATCCCCCCTTCGCCGGGACCATCGCCGAACAGGCTGTCTGGGGCCGCGGCACCGTTGACGATAAGGGATCGCTTGTCGGCTTGTTCGAAGCTTTGGAAGCGCTCGCGGGGCAGGGCTTCCAGCCAAAGAGAGGGATTTATCTCGTCTCCGGGCATGACGAAGAGGTCGGCGGATCGGGCGCCGCCGCGGCCGCGGCAAAATTGAAATCCGAGGGGGTGCGCGCCCTGTTTACCCTTGACGAGGGTAGCGTGGTCCTGCGCGACACCCCGATCATCAACGGCCCCGCGATCCTGATCGGGGTGGCCGAAAAGGGCTATGCGACGCTGAAGGTCACGGCCAACGCCTCCGGGGGGCACAGCTCGATGCCGCCGGCTGAAACTGCGGTGACGACGCTGGCGAGCGCGGTGCTGGCGATCATCGAAAATCCCTTTCCGATGGAAATGCGCGGACCGGGTGCGGCGATGGTCGAATCGCTTGCCGCGCACAAGGGCGGCACGACCAAGATGGCGGTGGCCAACCAATGGCTGTTCGCCCCCGTGCTGAAACGTCAGCTTGGTGCTTCGCCGTCCTCGGCGGCGGCGTTCCACACCACCATCGCCCCGACGATGCTGGAGGGAAGCCCGAAGGAGAATGTCCTGCCACAATCGGCGTTCGCGCTGATCAACTATCGCATCGCGCCGTGGAACACGTCGGCTGACGTCATGGCGCGGGCCAAGGCGGCGGTGGGCGACGCACCGGTGGAGTTCAGCTGGGTCAAACCGCCGAACGATCCATCGCGCATTTCATCGACGAGTTCGCAAGGCTGGAAATATGTTGTTGCCGCGGCGCGTACCGACGCCCCCGATGCGGTCGTTGCGCCCTTCCTGGTGGTGGGTGCGACCGATAGCCGCAGCATGGTGCCGATTTCAGAGGATGTGTACCGATTCATGCCGATGCATTTCTCGCTCAAGGAAACTGCGATGATCCATGGCACCAATGAACATATGACGATCGATAGCTTCAGACGCATGATCGATTTCTATGCGCGGCTGATCGCGACGTCCGCCGCTTAAACGCGGCTGCGATAATCTGGGAAGACAGTGGTCGGGGAGACAGGATTCGAACCTGCGACATCCTGCTCCCAAAGCAGGCGCGCTACCGGGCTGCGCTACTCCCCGACTACTGGGGGCGCCTTAGACAGGGGAATGGCGCAAGTCTATCCCGCCAGTGCAAAAGGCAAAGAAAAAGGCGGCCTTCCCGAAGGAAGACCGCCCGTTTCTCGTTTCAGTCAACGCCCCGAAGGGCTGTGACTTACTTAGCTTCTTCAGCCGGAGCGGCCGGAGCAGCAGCGGCGTCAGCCGGAGCAGCAGCGGTGGCAGCAGCGTCGGCCGGAGCAGCAGCTTCGGCACCAGCGGCAGCAGCTTCGGCACCAGCAGCAGCGGCGTCGGCGCCAGCAGCAGCGGCGTCAGCGCCTTCTTCAGCAACAGCTTCAGCGGCCGGGGCTTCCGTGGTGGCTTCTTCAGCAGCCTTTTCACCGCAAGCGGTGAGGGCGAACATGCTGGCAGCAGCAGCGATAGCAGCAAATTTCTTCATGATGTGTGGGCTCCCTAAAATGCCTTACCGCGATGGGGAAACTTCCCGTCCCGCGAGCGGCGGGATTTAGCCGTTCCGTATGGATCGTCAACAAAAATAATTGAGATGTCCCGCGCTGGCGGAAAACTGTCATTCCTGCGCAACAAATCGGTCGATACGCTATCGACAAGAATCGCAGAATTTTGCTTTTGGTCGCGTCACATGACTTTGATGATCGTCTTTGACAGATTGGAACCGACTGGCGCAGCAGCGAGCGAGAGGCGTCGATTGCCAAGTTCGCCCCCATTCGCTAACCGGCCCACGATTCATTCTCTTTCGGTCGCGCGCGCGACCCAGTCCAAATCCGGAGCATTCCATGGCCGCCCAATATAGTTTCGTGATGAAGGGTCTGAACAAGACCTATCCCGGCGCGCAAAAGCCGACGCTTAAGGATCTGAGCCTGCAATTCTACCCCGATGCCAAGATCGGCATCGTCGGCCCGAATGGTACCGGTAAATCGACGCTGATGAAGATCATGGCGGGCATCGACACCGAATTCACCGGCGAAGCCTGGGCGGGTGATGGGATCACCGTCGGCTATCTGGCGCAGGAACCCGAGCTCGACCCGACCAAAACGGTTAAGGAAAATGTCATGGACGGCGTCCGCGGCGTCGCCGACATGATGGACCGCTTCAACGAGATCAGCACGCTGATGGCTGACCCGCCCGCCGACGCCGATTTCGACGCGCTGATGGAGGAAATGGGGACGCTGCAGGAAAAGATCGATGCGGTCGACGGCTGGACGCTCGACAACCAGCTAGAGATCGCAATGGAAGCCTTGCGCTGCCCGCCGGGCGATATGGGTGTCCAGAGCCTGTCGGGCGGCGAAAAACGCCGCATCGCGCTCACCCGCCTGCTGCTTGAAAAGCCGTCGATCCTACTGCTTGACGAACCGACCAACCACCTCGACGCCGAAAGCGTAGCGTGGCTCGAAAAGCATCTCGTTGATTATCCGGGCAACGTCATCCTCGTCACCCACGATCGCTATTTCCTCGACAATGTCGTGAACTGGATCCTCGAACTCGATCGCGGTCGCTATTTTGTCTATGAGGGCAATTATTCGACCTATCTGGAAAAGAAGGGCAAGCGCCTCGAGCAGGAATCGCGCGAGGACGCGGGTCGCCAGAAAGCGATCAAGGACGAGCTTGAGTGGATCCGACAGAGTCCCAAGGCGCGTCAGGCAAAATCGAAAGCGCGAATTAAGAGCTTTGATCAACTGGTCGAGGCGCAGGAAAAGCGCATCCCCGGCAAAGCGCAGATCGTCATCCAGGTGCCGCAGCGCCTCGGCGGCAAGGTCATCGAGGTCGAGAATATCTCGAAGGCCTACGGCGACAAGCTGCTCTTTGAAGACCTGTCCTTCTCGCTGCCGCCGGGCGGCATCGTCGGGGTGATCGGCCCCAACGGTGCAGGTAAGTCGACCTTGTTCAAGCTGATCACCGGTCAGGAAACCCCCGACAGCGGCAAGGTCGTGATTGGCGACACCGTCCACCTCGGCTTCGTCGATCAGAGCCGCGATGACCTAAAGCCCGACAATAATGTCTGGCAGGAAATCTCGGGCGGCGCCGAGATGATGAACATCGGCAAGCACGAGATGCAGACGCGCGCCTATGTCGGTGCTTTCAACTTCAAGGGCGTCGACCAGCAGAAAAAGGTAGGCCAGCTGTCGGGCGGTGAACGCAACCGCGTCCATATGGCAAAGATGCTGAAACAGGGCGGCAACGTCTTGCTGCTCGACGAACCGACCAACGATCTCGACACTGAAACGCTGGCGGCGCTCGAAGAAGCGCTCGAAAATTTCGCGGGCTGCGCCGTGGTCATCAGCCATGACCGCTTCTTCCTCGATCGCCTCGCGACGCATATCCTGGCGTTCGAGGGCGACAGTCATGTCGAATGGTTCGAAGGCAATTTCGAATCTTATGAAGAGGACAAGATCCGCCGCCTCGGCGACGATGCGACGCGTCCGCATGCGACATCATACAAGAAGCTGACGCGTTGACCTGATGGCGGGGGAGGCGGTTCCGATTACGTCGAGCGCGATCCGTTTGGATGCGGACGCGCTCAACGCTTTCATGGCTGAAGCCTTCCCCCACTCGGTGCTCGGCTCTAGCGGCACTGTCGTATCGGCGGTACCCGGGCATATCCAGGCGCGGATGGACCCGAAAGAAAACGCTTTGCGTCCCGGTGGGCTGATCTCCGGCCCGACGCAGATGGGCTTCGCCGATATGGCGGCCTATGCGCTGGTCCTCGCGCATATCGGCCCCGTGGCGATGGCGGTGACGAGCGCGCTCAATTACCAGTTTCTTCGCCCATGCCGCCCGGGGCCGCTGTTCGCCGACGCCCATATGTTGCGCCTCGGGAAACGGCTCGCGGTGATGGACGTGCGGATATGGACCGATGATCCTGACAAGCCGGTCGGGCAGGCGAATGTGACCTACGCGATTCCCTGATCCATCGCGTCGACGCGTATTTTCCTTCGCTTCGTGCTGTGTTATGCCAGCAACACAATTGGGGAGGAGCATCATGCGAATTGCTCTTGTTGCCGCTGCCTTGCTGTCAGCCGCCGTGCTACCTGTTGAGGCCCAGATGCGGACCGATCCCGCCGTTGTCGCCGAACAAAAGGCCGCGATTGCAAAACTAGCGAAGCTGCATGGGGTCCCGAACGGGGCGACGATCAAATATGTGGCGACAATCGCCGACGGCAAAAGGACCGAGGTCGGCAGCTATGTCGGGCCTGGCATGCCGCCGGTCGAGTTCGCCAAGCTGGAGGTGGCGCGGATCGGCGACACCGATTGGCCCGCTACGGGGTTCGTTACCGCCAAACTCTGACCTGCCACGAATCAGGCCGGCGGCACTTCCCACAATAACAATTTGGTGGCGTGAACATCTTCGCGCGCCTTGGCAGCGTCGAGGCGTTCCATCTTGATGCTGCCTTTCAAGGCGCCCATTTCGATCATCGCGCCGATCACGACGATCCCGCCCGCGCCGACATCGATGTCAAATTCGGCAGGATGCGCCAGCTTGGCCTTGGCGGCTGCAATATGCAGGCGATGTTGCCCCGGTTCAACATCGGCCATCAGCATCTGGCCCGACTTGATCTGGCCTTGTCCCTTGCCGTCGAGCGTCACGTTCATGCCTTGCAGCGCGGCGACGAAGCCGCGGCGCGTCACATAGATGCGTGCCTTGCCCGCCGGCGCCTGCATCGTGCGCGCGTCGGCGATCGCCGCCGTATCGGCCTTGGCGCCGCTTTTGTTGCTCGAAAGCGCCCAGAAACAAAAGATAACGATACCGCCGATCAGCAGCACTGCCAGGATGAGCAAGGTTCCCGGCGACAGGATGCTGGCCAACGACGGCCCCAAAAATGCGCCTACCACCGCCGCCACAAAAATCAGGGTCAGCCACATCGCATTCTTGCTCATATCGCGTCTCCTGTTCAGGCGGCGGGTTCAAACTCTCCCATCGCTTCGTCCAATAGGTGCAGCACGCCGTCGCTGATTGCGAAAAAGGCGCCGCGCAGCCGCAGCGTTCCGCGCCGCTCCTTTTCCTGGATGCACGGAAAGGTGCGCAGATTGTCGATGCTGACGCGCACGGCCGCCATTTCCATCGCGCGACCAGCGTCGCGGTTGTCGATGTCAGCATGATCGCGCCGCACTTGTTCGCTGGCGTCGTCTAGCATCGCGATCCAATCGGCGATAAAGCCGCCGCGACCTGGCTCGGCGCCGGCCATCGAGCGGTGCAGGGCGGCGTGACAGCCGCCGCACAGGCCATGCCCCATCACGACGATTTCCTCGACCCGCAGGAACTGGACCGCGAATTCGAGCGCCGCCGACACGCCGTGGCGGCCCGGGGTCGTTTCGAACGGGGGCACCAGCGCCGCGACGTTGCGGACGACAAAGATTTCGCCGGGGTTTGTGTCGAAAATCTGCGACGGTTCGACGCGGCTGTCGGAGCAGGCGATCACCATCACCTTGGGCGCCTGGCCCTCGGCCAGTCCCTCCCAACGCTCGCGCTGTTCTTGCCAGCCGCCGTTACGGAAACGACGATAACCGTCGATCATTTCTGCAAAGTGAGTCATGCACGCGCCTTAGCATAGCTAGGGAGGTTGAGAAGAGGCGCGTGCGCGACTATGTGGGCGAAATGAACGCTCCCGCACAGCCCGCTTCGACGCCCAGCCAGCGCACCCGCAAGCCCGACTGGATTCGCGTCAAGGCGCCAACCAGCCCCGGCTATGCCGAAACGCGCAAGCTGATGCGCGAATTGAACCTCAACACCGTGTGCGAAGAGGCGGCGTGTCCGAACATCGGCGAATGCTGGACCAAGAAGCACGCGACGGTGATGATCCTCGGCGACACCTGCACCCGCGCCTGCGCCTTTTGCAACGTGAAGACCGGCATGCCGCGCGCGGTCGACCTGCTCGAGCCCGAACATACCGCTATTGCAGCGGCGAAGATGGGGCTCAGCCATATCGTCATCACTTCGGTCGACCGCGATGACCTGCCCGACGGCGGCGCGAGCCAGTTCGTCAAGGTGATCAACGCGCTGCGCCGCGAGACGCCGCAGACGACGATCGAAATCCTGACTCCCGATTTCCGCAACAAGCCCGAAAGCGCGATTGCAGCGATCGTCGATGCGCGCCCCGACGTCTATAATCACAATCTCGAAACGGTGCCGCGGCTCTATCCGACCATCCGCCCCGGTGCGCGCTATTATGCGTCGCTGCGCCTGCTCGAAAGCGTCAAGCGCCGCGATCCGTCGATCTTCACCAAATCGGGGATCATGCTCGGGCTTGGCGAGCAGAGGATGGAAGTGCATCAGGTGATGGACGATATGCGCAGCGCCGACATCGATTTCATGACGATGGGTCAGTATCTGCAACCGACGCCGAAGCATGCCAAGGTGATCGACTTCGTGACGCCACAGGCGTTCGACGCCTATGCGCAAATCGCGCGCGCCAAAGGTTTCTTGCAAGTCGCTTCGTCGCCGCTGACGCGCTCGAGCTATCACGCTGGCGACGATTTCGAACGGATGCGCGCGGCGCGCGAGGCGCAGTTGGCGCGCGCCAACGCCGGCTGACCCCGCACTTGCCAAGGCACCACGAAACCCGCGTCCTGCCCTATAGTGACGAGCAGATGTTCGCGCTCGTCACGGACATCGAGCGTTATCCCGAATTCCTGCCTTGGGTCATCGCGCTGCGGATCCGCAGCGATAGCGAACATGAAGCGGTCGCCGACATGATCGTCGGCTTCAAAGGGCTGCGCGAAAGCTTTTCCTGCCGAGTTCACAAGGACCGCCCGCGCGCCGTGACCGTCAGCTATATCGACGGCCCGATGCGCCACCTGAGCAATGAATGGCAATTTGCGCCGGTAGAAGGCGGCGGCTGCTGCGTCGATTTCATGGTCGACTTCGCCTTCCGCAGCCGGATGTTTGAAGCGCTTGCCGGACAGATGTTCGACAAGGCGCTGCGCAAGATGATCGCGGCGTTCGAAACGCGCGCCGACGATCTTTACGGTGCGGGGAGGGCGATGTCTTCCGAGGGCCGCAGTTCGTCCCTTTCGGGCTGAAGCAGGTCGAGCGCGAACAGCGTGGCGTGATGGCGGATCGCGGCGCGATCGCCGCCTTCGAATTGCACCCGTTGGGTGAAATAATCGTCCGAATTTTGGCCGCGCAAGGCGCGTGCGAACACGACCAGCCCGACTGGCTTTTTCTCCGATCCGCCGCCGGGGCCGGCGATACCGGTGATCGCGACCGCGATATCGGCGTCGCTGTTGGCAAGCGCGCCGGTGGCCATCGCCCACGCCGTGGCCAGCGACACTTCGCCAAAGGTTTCAAGGATTTCGCTGCTGACGTCGAGCTGGCTTTGCTTTGCATGGCCCGAATAAGTGATGAACCCCGCCGAGAACACGTCAGAACTGCCCGCGATGTCGGTCAGCGCGGCGCTGACCATGCCGCCAGTGCAGCTTTCGGCGACCGCGATCTTGCGACCCGCGGCGCGATTGTTGGCGAGCACGCTGGTCGCCAGCGTATTGCGCACGGCAAACCGCGTTTCATCGTCAGGCAGCACGGTCAATTCTCCGGAAGTTGCAAAGTCGCGACAGCCTGCGCAGCGATCCCCTCGCGGCGACCGGTGAACCCTAGCCGCTCTGTCGTTGTAGCCTTCACACTAACCCGGTCGAGCGGAATCGCAAGGATTTCAGCGATCCGGGCGCGCATCGCGCTGCGGTGCGGGCCGATTTTCGGCACCTCGGCAATGATCGTCAGGTCCACATGGTCGATCCGACCGCCGCGTTCGACTACGCGGTTTGCGGCAAATTCCAGGAAGCGATGCGATGCGGCGCCGCGCCATTGCGGGTCGCTGGGCGGGAAATGGTCGCCGATATCGCCATCGCCCAGCGCGCCGAGGATCGCATCGGTCAGCGCATGAAGCCCGACGTCAGCATCGCTGTGGCCTTCAAGTCCATGACTATGCGAGATTTCTATGCCGCCGATCCAGAGCGGTTTGTCGGCAACGAGGCGGTGAACATCATAGCCCATGCCGACCGTGGTGCGTGTCATTGTCTCGATCCCCAGCAAGCCGTTCAGGATCGCCATATCTTCGGCATAAGTCAGTTTGTGGAGCCGCGCGTCGCCCGGCACCGATGCCACCGCCACGCCCGAGCGGCGGACGAGTTGCGCATCGTCGGTTGCGGTTGCGTCGGTCGCGCCGGCGTGGGCGCGGCGCAATGTTCCAATTCGGAACGCTTGGGGAGTCTGGACACGTGCCAGCGCGGTCCGGTCGACGACCTCGCCCGCGGCACCCCCAGTTTGCACGACCAGCGTATCGGGGACGGGCAGGGTGGGGATAACAGCTTTGGCAACGTTCAGTGCGGCGAGCAGTCGGTCGATGACTTCGATCGTCACCCCCGGCCGCGCGGCGTCGTGAACCAGGACCGGCACGGCGTCGTCGCGGTCGGCCAGCGCTATCAGCGCGTTGGTTACCGATTGCTGCCGTTCGGCCCCGGGATTGGCAGAAATCCAACCATCTGGCAGCGGTCCGAGCGCCGCCATGACGTCATCATTGGCCACCAGCACCCCGCCAGCAATCGCCGGGTGGGCGGCAAAGGCGTTGAGGCTCCAGCGCAGCACCGGCTTGCCGCCCAGCGTTGCCAGCTGCTTGGGTACGGCAAAACCGGCCCGGCTGCCCTGACCGCCCGCGAGCAATATGACCATCGCGCGCGGCGTGGTGGGGGGAGCGGACTCGGTCATCGTGCGCGCCGGTTAGCGCAGCCACGGCTTGCGGGAAAGCGGCTTAGCGTGTACGGGCTGCTCAAATTTTAGGCAATCAGACGAAAGCTCCCGCCATGGCGCCGCTGCGGCCCATCCAGATCGGCAACGTTACCATCGCGGATCCCGTGATCCTCGCGCCGATGACGGGCGTCACCGACATGCCGTTCCGCACCTTGGTGCGCCGCTATGGCTCGGGGCTCAACGTCACCGAGATGATCGCCAGCCAGGCGGCGATCCGCGAAACGCGCCAGTCGATCCAGAAAGCGGCGTGGCACCCGGTGGAGGAGCCGGTGTCGATGCAGCTCGTCGGCTGCACGCCTTATGAAATGGGCGAAGCGGCGAAGCTCAACGAAGATCGCGGCGCCGCGATCATCGACATCAATATGGGCTGTCCGGTGCGCAAGGTGACCAGCGGCGATGCCGGATCGGCGTTGATGCGCGACCTGAAGCTGGCCGCGGCGCTAATCGCAGCCTGCGTCAAGGCCGTGTCGGTGCCGGTGACGGTCAAGATGCGCATGGGCTGGTGCCACGACAGCCTGAACGCCCCTGAATTAGCGCATATCGCCGAGGATCTGGGCGCCAAACTAGTGACGGTCCACGGCCGTACCCGCAACCAAATGTATCGCGGTGAGGCCGATTGGAGTTTCATTCGCAAGGTCAAGGACGCGGTGTCGATCCCGGTGATCGCCAATGGCGACATTTGCTCCGCCGACGACGCGCGCACGGCGCTCGCGCAGAGCGGTGCCGACGGCGTCATGATCGGACGCGGTGCCTATGGCCGCCCGTGGTTGCTGGGGCAGGTGATGGCGGCGCTGCGCGGGGAGGGCAATCGGCCCGATCCCGGCATCGACGAACAATATGAGGTCATTACATCGCATTACCGCGCAATGATCGACCATTATGGCGAGATTACCGGGGTCAATATGGCGCGCAAGCATCTCGGCTGGTACGTCAAGGGGCTGCATGGATCGGCCGAGTTTCGCAACATGGTGAACCAGATCCTGAGCAGCCGCGACGTGCTTGACGCGCTCGAACGCTTTTACGCCCCGTTCCTGAGCAAGGCTGCGGCGTGAGCGCGCTCACATCGAGCATCCCGACCTTCGACCATGACGAGCTGATTCATTCGCACCCTGTTCCGACGCTGTTGATCGACAAGGGCGCCGTAGTGCTGTTCGTCAACGCCGCCGCCGAGCAGATGTGCAATATGAGCCGGTCGGCAATCATCGGGCGCGTCGTCTATGACGTCATCGACATGGACCGCAGCTATCGCCAGCGGATGAGCGACGCCGCGACGTCGGCGCTATTCGCGCACCGGGCCGAGATTTCGGTCGGCGGGCGCAAGACGATCTTCGTCGATATGCAGATGGTCCCCTACGGCCAAAACGGCCACCGCATCCTCGCGCTGATCCCCGCGCAAAGCGACGCCGAGTTGATGGGCGGCGCGATCGGGCGATCGGGGCGCGCAGCTGGCGGAGCCGCATCGATGCTAGCGCATGAAATCAAGAACCCGCTTGCGGGGATCAAGGGCGCGGCGCAGCTCTTGGCGCGCAAGACCGATGCCAGCGGTGAACGCTTCACGACGCTGATCTGCGCCGAGGTCGACCGGATCGCGACGCTGATCGACCAAATGGAGCATTTCTCCCGCGGCCAGCCGATCGCATGTGCGCCGATCAACCTGTATCAACCGATCCATCAAGCGATGGAAACCGCCCGCGCGCGCCAGTTTCCGGGTGTGCGCTTTGCCGAAGATTTCGACCCGTCGCTGCCGCTCGTGCAAGGCAACCATGACGCCATGGTGCAGATATTGCTGAACCTTGTGACCAACGGCTGCGAGGCGCTTGGCGGGCGGGATGACGGCGTCGTGCGGCTGGCGACCGCTTATCGCCACGGACTCTCGATCGACAATGGCGACGGACGGGGGCGGATTGCGCTGCCGATCGAGGTCAGCGTCAGCGACAATGGTCCCGGTGTTCCTGCCGACATTCGTGGCGACCTGTTCGACCCGTTCGTAACGACCAAGCGCGAGGGGCGGGGGCTCGGTCTCGCGCTCGTTGCCAAGCTGGCGCGCGACATGGGCGGGACCGTCCAACATATGCGCGACGGCGAATGGACCCGCTTTCGCGTGCATCTGCCGGTGGCGCAAAAGGGGCGCGGGGCATGAGCAATCACAAGACGATCCTGCTGGTCGAGGACGATCCTGCCATCGCGATGATCATCCGCGAGACGCTCGTTGGCGAATGCGGTCATTTCGCGTCGGTCGGCAGCATCGCCGAACGCAACGCGTGGCTTAAGGACCATCGCCCCGACCTGATCATCACCGATGTCGTGCTGCCCGACGGCGACGGTATCGATTCGCTGCGTGTAGATGTCGGAACGCCGGTGATCGTGCTGTCGGCGCAAAACACGCTCGATACCGCGGTGCGCGCGACGGGGATCGGCAGCTACGACTATCTGCCCAAGCCGTTCGATCTCGACGAACTGACCGCGAGCGTTCGCGCTGCGTTGCAGCGCCCCGCCGAGCCAATGACCGGCACAGATCCGGCGCAAGCGGACAGCCACGGGCTGGTCGGTCGTGCGCCCGCGATGCAGGCGGTGTATCGTACGATCGCGCGGCTCGCCTCGAACGACCTCGCGGTGCTGATCCTCGGCGAATCGGGGACCGGCAAGGAAGTTGTGGCGCGCGCGATCCATGCAACGGGGCTGCGCCGGGCTGGTCCCTTCGTTGCGATCAACATGGCCGCGATCCCGCGCGAGTTGATCGAGGCCGAGCTGTTTGGCCATGAAAAAGGCGCCTTCACCGGCGCGCACAGCCGCAATGCGGGGCGTTTCGAGCAGGCGGCGGGCGGCACCTTGTTCCTTGATGAGATCGGCGACATGCCGCTGGAAGCGCAGACCCGGTTGCTGCGTGTGCTGCAAAGCAACGAATATTCGACCGTTGGCGGCAATCAGGCGCTGCGCGCCGACGTCCGCGTGATCGCCGCGACCCATCGCGACATGCGAACCTTGGTCGCAGATGGGCGTTTCCGCGAGGATCTCTTCTACCGGCTCAACGTCATTCCGGTAACGCTGCCGCCGCTGCGCGACCGGCGCAGCGACATTGCTGCGCTGGTGCGCCATTTCGTCGATGCGGGGCGTGCTTCGGGGCTGCCCGACCGCCAGTTCGCGCCTGCCGCGATGCAGTGGCTCGAACGCTATGATTGGCCCGGGAATGTCCGCGAGCTTGGAAACGTCGTCCAGCGTCTGGCAGTGCTTTCGCGCGATACCGTCGTGACCGTGCGCGATGTGGAAACGGTGCTGCACTACAATGGCGAAGGCGGCGGCGCGGCGGCGCCGGCCGACCTGATCGCGCGCGCGGTCGATGATTGGGTGCGCGAGCAGATGGCCAGTGACGCGCCTGAGGGCGAACTCCACGGCCAGCTCGAAGCGATCGTCGAGGCAGCGCTATTTCGCCGCGTCCTGCGCGATGTGCGCGGCAATCAGCTGGAGGCGGCGCGGCGGCTCGGGATCAATCGCAACACGTTGCGCAAGCGGCTCGGGCAGCTGGATATCGATCCCACGCATCCTTGAGCGAAGGAAACGAACTCATATTTGAGGCTTTCTAGCGGCCAAAGCGCAGTTTGTGTGTTTTCTATGCAACAGGTTTGTCGTAGCATAGCAACAATGGCGCACGCGGCTCCCCTGACTCACGATATCGACCCAGCCGCGCCGGACGTACGCTCGGGCTTCTGGCGCTTCGCGGTCCCCGAATATTACACGCTGGCACTGGTCATCAGCGTCGGCATCGCGACCTATGTCTTTGTCACGGGCGATGCGCAGAGCGAGCGACTACTTACCCCTGCGCTCGTCGCTGCGATCATGGTCGCCAATCTGGTACCGGCGATGGCGCTGATCGTGCTGATCGGCAGCCGCGTCGCGCGCGCCCGGGCGGTACGATCGATGGAGGGCGGCAACGGCCGCCTGCATGTGCGACTGGTAGCATTGTTTTCTTTGATTGCGGCCGCGCCGACGTTGCTCGTGGTGATTTTTGCATCACTGCTGTTCCAGTTCGGCGTCGATTTCTGGTTTTCTGACCGGTCGCGCGGAATGTTCGAGAATGCGGCCAATCTGGCGGAGGGTTATTATCAGGAGAACCAGCGCGAAGTTGGGGCCAACACGGCGAAAATGGCGGAAGATCTTGGCAATCTCCTGACTCGCGTATCGATCTCTGATCCCGATTTTTCGAACTATTATTTTCAGCAGGTTGTGGTGCGAAGCCTGAACGAGTCAGCGATTATCGAGATCGGGAAAGATGGTCTGGCACGCACCGCGGCGGCCGTCAGTCCCGACAACCGGGTTGCTGAGAGTCGATTGACACCGACGATGAGAAGCAGGCTCGCGGCAGGGGAAGATGTTGTTGTCGTTCGGCAGTCGGACCGCGTGGAAGCAGCAGCGCGACTTCCTGGGCGAGATGGCGCCTATGTTTATGCATCGCGCGATGCGAATGTGCCAGGTTTCCAGCAGTCCGAGCGGGCCAGCACGGTGCTCGCTGACTATAATGGCCTGTTCCAACGCTCGCAGCTTTTACAGTTACAATTTAACGGCGCACTATATTTGGGATCGCTATTGCTGCTCGCGCTCGCCGTGATTGCGGCAATCGTCGTCGCCGACCGCATCGTCCGCCCGCTCGGGACACTGATCGGCGCGACGCGCACCGCGGCGGGGGGCGACCTGTCGGTGCGCGTGACGCCGCCGGTTCGCGATGACGAAATCTCGGTGCTCACCCGCGCCTTCAACCGGATGACTGAGCAGCTGGAGGGGCAGACCGGCGCGCTCGTCAGCGTCAACGAACAGCTCGAAGCGCGGCGCAGCTTTATTGAAGCGGTGCTCAGCGGCGTGTCCTCGGCAGTGATTTCGGTAGACGCCGATCACCGCATCCAGCTCGCCAACGCGGCCGCCGAGCGGCTGATCTGCCAGTCGGCTGACTGCCTGACCGGTCGCCCCTTGGCGGACGTCGCGCCCGAACTCGCCCAGCTGCTGATTGGGGACGAGCGCGAGGCGATCGTCCAACTCGCGCGTGTAAACGCCGAACCCGCGACGTTGGCCGCTAAAGCTGTTGCGCAGGGCGATGGCTTTGTCCTCAGTTTTGAGGATATTACGCAGCAATTGCTCGATCAGCGCCGCGCCGCTTGGTCCGATGTCGCGCGGCGCATCGCGCATGAGATCAAGAACCCATTGACCCCGATCCAGCTCGCCGCCGAGCGCCTCCAGCGTCGCTTTGGTGACAAGATCGAGGGCGACAGCGCAACGTTCAAAAAGCTGACCGACACCGTGATCCGCCAGGTTCACGACTTGCGCCGGATGGTCGACGAATTTTCTAGCTTTGCCCGCATGCCCAAACCGACCTTTGGGGTGGAGGATGTCCGCGATATCCTGCGCCAAGCGGTATTCCTGTTCGAGGTTGCCAAGCCCGATATCGTCTTTGTGATAAAAACCCCCGACGAAATCGAGCCGCTCGTCTGCGATCGACGCCTGTTGTCTCAGGCCATGACAAATATCGTAAAAAACGCGGTGGAAGCGATTGAAGAAAAAGCAAAAAATTCGGATTCAACGCCTATCGGGCATATCGATGCCGAGCTGGCCGGCGGGCCGCACGGCGAAATCCTGATCCGTGTTGCCGACGACGGGATCGGCTTGCCACAGGCGCGCGACACCATCGCCGAACCCTATATGACGACGCGGCAGGGCGGCACCGGGCTGGGCCTCGCGATCGTAAAAAAGATCGTCGAGCAGCATTACGGCGAACTGGAATTTTCGGACAATCCGGCGGGGCAGGGGACGTGCGTGACGCTGACGCTCCATCCCGACCGACTGCAGGGTTTGGCAGGGAAGGGCGAAGAAACAAGCATGGGGTACGCAGAATCGGTTCCGGGGCGGATCCGCAACCGGCAGGACAGAGAAGAACATGGCGCTTGATATTTTGATCGTCGACGACGAACGCGACATTTGCGACCTCGTCGCCGGCGTCATGGAAGACGAAGGTTATGAGGCGCGCATTGCCTCCGACAGCGATTCCGCGCTCGAAGCGATCCGCCAGCGGCGGCCGTCGCTCGCGCTGATCGACGTTTGGTTGCAGGGATCGCGGCTCGATGGGCTGGGACTTGTCGAGGCTATCAAGGCGTTCGACCCGACGCTGCCGATCATCGTCATCTCAGGCCACGGCGGGCTCGATACTGCGGTCGCAGCGATCCGGCGCGGTGCCTATGATTTCATCGAAAAGCCGTTCGAGGCATCGCGCTTGCTCCATCTGGTGGCGCGCGCGACCGAAAGCGAACGGCTGAAGTTCGAATATGAGCAACTGCGCGAAAAAGCGGGGCCGTCAGATGAACTGACCGGGACCAGTGCGTCGATCAACAATGTCCGTGCGACACTGAAGCGCGTGGCGGGAACGGGCAGTCGGGTGCTGATCACCGGTGCCGCAGGGGTCGGCAAGGAAGTTGCCGCGCGCGTGCTGCACGGATGGAGCGGGCGCCAAAATGCGCCGTTTCGCGTTATTTCGTCGGCGCGCATGGACCCGGAGACGGTCGAAACTGAATTGTTCGGGTCGGAAACCGACGACGGCGCGATCCGCGTCGGGCTGCTCGAGCAAGCGCACGGCGGCACCTTGTTCCTCGATGAGGTCGCCGACATGCCGCTGACGACGCAGGGCAAGATCCTTCGCGTGCTGACCGATCAGAGCTTTACGCGTGTCGGAGGCCGCACGATGATCCGCGTCGATGTGCGGATCATTTCGGGCTCGGCGCGCGACCTGACGACCGAAATTGCCGAAAGCCGGTTTCGCGAGGATCTTTATTACCGGCTTAATGTCGTGCCGGTGCATATTCCCCCGCTGCGCGAGCGTCGCGACGACATCGCCAGCCTGTGCGACCATTATATCCGCCGCTACGCCGCCGATCGCCGTGTGCCTCCGCCCGAAATCAGTTCGGAAGCGATGGCGGCCTTGCAGGCGCATGAGTGGCCGGGCAACGTCCGCGAGCTGCGTAACGTGATCGAGCGCGTGATGATATTGGCGCCGAGCGACCGGCTGTCGCGGATCGATGCCGATATGCTGCCGAGCGAACTCGTGCGCGGTGGTACCGATATTTTGCCAAACTCGGAATCGATCACCGCAATCCCGCTGAAAGAAGCGCGCGAAAATTTCGAGCGCGAATATCTGCGAATCCAGATCAACCGGTTTTCCGGCAATATTTCGCGCACCGCGACCTTCATCGGCATGGAACGCTCGGCCCTGCACCGAAAACTGAAACTTTTGGGGCTCACCGAGAGTTCGGACGGCGAGGGTTAAAGGCTTTGCGCTAGACCTGACGCATGCTTTGCCGCATATTGATGGGAAGAAGAAGGTCTTAAAGCCGGAAAACCGGCGCATACCCGCGGTCGTACCGCCAAAAACAGGAGGCAAATGTGTCCGATAAGAACCAGAATCTCCAAGATATTTTTCTCAACGCGCTGCGTAAGAGCAAAACCCCGGTAACGATGTTCCTCGTCAAGGGGGTGAAGCTTCAGGGCATCATCACCTGGTTTGACAATTTCTCGTTGCTGCTGCGCCGCGATGGTCAATCGCAGCTGGTTTATAAACATGCGATCTCGACGGTGATGCCGTCGCACGACTTCGACCTGTCGCTGCTCGGCGGCAATCTGCGCGAGGCGCCGGCCAGCAAGGGCAAGGCGTTGCAGGATGTATTCCTGAATGCGGTGCGCAAATCCGATGAATCGGTGACGATGTTCTTGGTCAACGGCGTGATGTTGCAGGGTGATATCGTCGCTTTTGACCTATTCTGCATGCTGCTCGAGCGCGAGCGGCAGGTGCAACTCGTCTACAAGCACGCCATTTCGACGGTGCAGCCGAACGGCCCGATCAACCTGACCGATAGCGAGCCGGACGCAGAAGCGGACAACGCCTGATCGCCTCGATTATCGACAGCCCGGAAGAAGTCACCCGCGGCGCCGCCGCGCTCCTCGTCGTGCCCGAATGGCATAGCCAGCGGCTGGCGCGAGATCTCGACGCGCGCGCCGAGGAGGCGAAGGGACTCGCGGTGGCCATCGGGCTCGACGTGGTTGCAGTCCACACCTTGCGGCTGCGCCAGACGCGCGCTGCCACGCTGATCGGCGTCGGGCAGATCGAAGCCATTACGCCCGATATCGAAAAGCACGGCGTCCAGCTGGTTGTCGTCGATGCGGCGCTCAGCCCGATCCAACAGCGCAATCTGGAAACCTCGTTCGGCACCAAGGTCATCGACCGCACCGGGCTGATCCTCGAAATCTTTGGTGAACGCGCCGCGACCGCTGAGGGGCGGTTGCAGGTGGAACTTGCGCATCTCGACTATCAGGCGGGACGGCTGGTGCGCAGCTGGACCCACCTCGAACGCCAGCGCGGCGGCTTCGGTTTCCTCGGCGGGCCTGGCGAAACGCAGATCGAGGCCGATCGACGGATGATCCGCAACCGCATGGCCCGGATTCGGCGCAGCCTTGATGATGCACGGCGCACTCGCCAGCTCCAACGGTCGAAGCGCCAGCGCGCGCCATGGCCCGTGGTGGCGCTGGTTGGTTATACAAATTCCGGCAAATCGACGTTTTTCAATCGCTTGACGGGAAGTGACGTCATGGCGGAAGATATGTTGTTTGCCACGCTCGATCCGACGATGCGCGAGATAAGGCTGCCGGGGGTCGACAAGGCGATCCTGTCCGATACCGTGGGTTTTGTGTCTGATCTGCCCACCGAACTAGTCGCGGCGTTCCGTGCCACGCTGGAAGAGGTCACGACTGCCGACCTGATTGTCCATGTCCGTGACATCGTCCATCCCGACAGCGACGCGCAATATGACGATGTTCGAGCGATTCTAAGCTCGCTCGGCGTCAATGGACCGCAGGATGACGGGGAGGGCGATACGCCGCCGGCGATCCCGCAGATCGAAATCTGGAACAAGATCGATACCGCGGACGCCGATGGGCGCGCTGGGATCGAGGAGATGGCGGCGCGCCGTTCTGACGTCGCGGTCGTATCCGCCGTGACGGGCGAAGGCGTCGAAGCCGCGCGCGTGTTGATGGCGGCGCAACTGACCGCGCTGCACAAGGTGCAGCGGATTTACCTCGACTATCAGGACGGCGAAGCGGCGGCGTGGCTTCACGCGCGTGGTGAGGTGTTGGCCGATGAACCCGAGGGTGAGGGACATGTACTGACCGTCCGGCTCGATCCCGCCGACAGCGCACGCTTTGAGCGGCTGTGGCCTACGGACGACGCTCCGACGCCTTGACCGCCAGCCAATGCGCTTCCTGCGCGTCGAGCGACAGACCCGCCAGACTGCCGCCTGCGCGATCTTCCATCGCGGCAAAACGGCGCCCGAATTTGGTGTTGGCGTCGCGAAGCGCGCTTTCGGCGTCGACTCTCAAGTGACGCGCGTAATTAACGACCGCGAACAGCAGGTCGCCGACCTCCTCGTGACGGGCCGCATCGCTAGTTGCGGTTGCCACTTCAGCCAGTTCTTCGGTGATCTTGTCGCGTGGGCCAGCCTCGTCAGGCCAGTCGAACCCGACGCGCGCAGCGCGCGACTGGAGCTTTTGGGCACGCAGCAAGGCAGGCAAGGATAGCGCGACGCCTGAAAGAGCGCTTTTGAGACCGTCAGCGGCGCGTTCATCGGCCTTGATCTGTTCCCATTGCTGGCGGACGTCGTCAGCCTTGTGATCACCAAAAATATGCGGATGGCGGCGTTCCATCTTGTCGCTGATCGCGGTGGCGACATCGTCAAAGCCGAAGATGCCGGCGTCTGCGGCAATCTGGCTGTGGAACACGACCTGGAGCAACAGGTCGCCAAGTTCGTCGCAGATCGCCGCAGGATCGCCGCCCGCGATCGCTTCGGCAACTTCGTAGGCTTCCTCGATCGTGTAGGGCGCGATCGTCGTGAAACTCTGCGCAAGATCCCACTCGCATCCATCATGAGGGTCGCGCAATTTGGCCATCACCGCCAGCAGGCGATCAATGGGGGGATGGAGCGTCGCGTGGGCCATGATTTTATCCGATAATATATATTATGTTAAATTCTCTATGGGACTGAGGAAATCCCCCTGCCGTTGAAATCATACGATTTTGCCCCGGCATATGATTGCGAAGCAATCAGGTGACCATCTGCCACGTTCGGATGACCAGAAACACCAGACCAAAAATCGCCGCCCACGCCAACCCCATCTTGAGCCAGTCGGCCATCGGCAACCGCCGCGCCAACAAGGAGCTGACGACCAGCGTCAGCGCACCGACGAACCAGATCATCTGCACCGCCGTATCACCGCTCATAGCTGCACCTCCAAACCGTCATAGCCCGGCTCGACACCCGGCGGCAATTCACCCGCAAGGTCGTCATAATCCATCGTATTGTCCATATGCGTGATAACCGCGCGCGGACTGCCGCATTTTTCGAGCGCAGCGAGCGTCATCGCGAGGTGCGGATGCGTCGGGTGCGGATAGCGGCGCAGCGCATCGATCACAAAAAGGTCAACGCCTTGGAAAAAGTCGACCATCTCGTCGGTAAACTTTGAAAAATCCGTAGCATAGCCGATCTTATGCACACCATCGCAGAAGATCAGCCCGCTGGCCTTGATCGGCCCGTGCGGCATTTCGATCGCCGAAACCTCGATCGGCCCGATCGATTGATGGTCCAGCAAGTCGATCGGATCGACCAACGCCGGATAACCGGCGTTTCCGGCAAAGGCATAGGTGAAGCGCCATTTGAGTGTGTCGAGCACATGGTTGCGCGCATAGGCCGGCACCAGAGAGCCGCGCAGATGCATGATCTGGCGCAAATCGTCCAATCCGTGGCAATGGTCCGCATGCTCGTGGGTCCAGATGATGCCATCGACTGTGCCAACCTCGGCATCGAGCAATTGCAACCGCATGTCGGGACTGGTGTCGACGAGCAGGCGAAAGCCACCGAGCGAGATCAGGATCGAGGACCGACTGCGCAGGTTGCGCGGATTGTCGGGGTCGCATTGCCCCCAGTCATTACCGATCCGCGGCACGCCCGACGACGTCCCGCAACCCAGGATACGAACCTTCATGGCGCGTATGGCGTCATGGCGCCGCCTTATTGAAAAGCCCGTAGAAATTCGCGCTCGTCGCCGCGCCCAGGGCTTCCGGATCCTCGTCGCGCAGGGTTGCGAGAAACGCCAGCGTATCGGCCACAAACGCCGGTTCGCCTGTCTTGCCGCGGTGCGGGACGGGGGCGAGGAAAGGGGAGTCGGTTTCGATGAGTAGCCGATCCTGTGGTAGCCATTTGGCGGTCGCCTGCAGATCGGCAGCATTTTTGAACGTCACAATGCCCGAAATCGAAATGAACAAGCCCAAGTCGAGTGCTTTGCGCGCGAAATCGTCGCTCGCGGTGAAGCAATGGATTACGCCGGGGAAAGTCGCCCTGTCCATCTCCTGACCCAGCAGCGCCAGCGTATCGGCCTCGGCATCGCGGGTGTGGACGATGATCGGCAGCCCGGTCGCCTGCGATGCGTGGATGTGGCGGCGGAAGCTGTCCTGCTGTCGCACGCGGTCGCTCTTGTCGTAATAATAATCCAGCCCGGTTTCGCCGATGCCGATAACCCGCGGATGTGCGGCGCGCTCGACCAGTTTCGCGGTATCAACGTCGGGGTGATGGTCGGCGTCGTGCGGATGGATGCCGACGCTGGCCCAGACGTCCGGATTGGCCTCAGCCGCCGCCAGCACATCGTCCCACTCGCTCTCGCGCGTCGCAATGTTGAGCATCGCGGTGACGCCGCGGGCGCGGGCGCGATCCAGCACTTCGCCCTGCTGCTCGGCGAGCCCCTTGTAATTGAGATGGCAGTGTGAATCGACGAGCATTAGGCCTCCCCTTCCCCCTCCGGCAGGTCGAGGCGCGGGAAGAGGGGGGTTGGCTGGCCAACGATAAATCCGCTAGCAGCGAGGTTCACAAACCAATCGCCATCGTTCAACGCTGCGAAATTGCGCGCATCTTCGCCAATGCCCATCTGGTCGAGCAAAGTGTCGGCGGCGGTCGGCACCACCGGGCGGATCGCGATCGCGAGGGTACGGACGACCTGGAATAGGGTCATTAGCACCGCGCGCATCCGGTCGGGGTCGGTCTTGCGCAGCGCCCACGGGGCTTGCGTATCGACATACTGGTTGCACGCAAACACGGCCCGCAGCCATTCCTCGATCCCGACCGAGAACGCAAGCTGTTCAAATTCGCGCGGCAGTAGGTTGCGGCACGCGTCATTAACGATCGACAGCAGCGCGCGATCATCTTCGTGCGACGCATAGTCGGCTGTTAGAATGCCATCCAAATTCTTGAAAATCATCGACAAGCTGCGTTGCGCAAGATTGCCGAAGCTGTTCGCCAGATCGGCATTGGCAGTGCGCACGATCGCCTCCGCTGAGAAGGTGCCGTCCTGCCCGAAGCTGACCTCGCGCAGCAGATAATAGCGCAGCGGATCGACCCCGAAGGTGTCGGCAAGCGCCATCGGATCTACAACATTGCCCAACGACTTTGACATCTTCTCGCCGCGGTTGAGAAGGAAGCCGTGCCCAAACACCTGTTTGGGCAGCGGCAGACCGGCGCTCATCAGAAAGGCTGGCCAGTAAACCGTATGAAAACGCACAATATCCTTGCCGATCATGTGGATATTGGCGGGCCAAAACTTCCCGAAATCGCCATCGAGATCGGGATAGCCCAGCCCCGAGAGATAGGTGGTGAGCGCGTCGACCCACACATACATTACATGCCCCGGCGATCCCGGCACCGGCACCCCCCAGTCGAAACTGGTGCGCGAAACGCTGAGATCTTTGAGCCCGCCTTCGACGAAGCGCATCACCTCGTTGCGGCGGCTTTCGGGGCGGATGAAATCGGGCTGTTCTTCATACAGCGCGAGCAGCCGGTCCTGATAATTCGAAAGGCGGAAGAACCAGCTTTCCTCGACGGTCCATTCGACCGGAGTGCCTTGCGGCGACAGGCGGGCGGCCCCTTCCCCGTTGGTCAGCTCGCTTTCGTCGTAAAAGGCTTCGTCGCGGACCGAATACCAGCCTTCGTAGCGGTCGAGATAGAGGTCGCCATTCGCCTCCATCGCTTTCCAGATCGCCTGCGAGGCCGCATGGTGCCCTGCGTCCGACGTCCGCATGAAATTGTCATAGCTAATATTCAGCTTGGCATACATCTCGCGGAAATAAGATGACATTTCATTGGCGAGGTCGATCGTTTCGCGGCCCTGATCGCGGGCGGTCTGGAACATCTTGAGTCCATGTTCGTCGGTGCCGGTGATCAGCCGCACGTCGCGGCCGCGCGCGCGCTGGAACCGCGCCATCACGTCGGTCGCGATCGCTTCATAGGCGTGGCCGATATGCGGCCGCCCATTGGGATAGCTGATCGCGGTGGTAATATAGAAAGGTGCGCTGTTTTCGGACATGGCCGCGCCTTAGCCGCTGGCGCGCGCGAGGGAAAGCGTCAGCGTGCCGGTTGTGCTGAACGCGGCGCCAGTTCGGCGAGGCAGTTGCCGATTTCGAATCCGACCATGGTGCCGTCATAGGAGCCGCGGATCGCATCGCGTACGGTCCTCTGGACGCGGTCCCATTGCGCGAGAATCGGGGCAATCTCCGCGACCGAGCGCTCGCGCGCCAACTGGGCGAGCAGCCCGGGCACGATATCGATGACGAGTTCGAGCCTCGCGCGATTGCTGGTGCCGCCAACCTCGCGCGCCAGCGCCTCGCGCAGCCGGTTCTCGGGGTCCCCGGTCGCGGCAATCGCGAGTAGTTTTTTCTCCATCGAGGCGACATCGCTGTCGATCAATGCGAGTGCTTTGCCCGGGACGCCGCCCGACGCCGCGACGATCGCGCGTACCTCGGCGATCTCGAGCATCGGGCGCAGGTCGTGCAGCCATGTTGTCATGACGTCACGTTCAACCGGTTGAAAACGTAGCGCTCTGCATCGCGACCGAATCGTCGGCAGCAAGCGCCCCGGCGAATGGCTCACGAGCAGGAACAGCGTTTTTGCTGGCGGTTCTTCCAGCGTTTTAAGCAGCGCATTGGCGGCGTCGGTTTCCAGATCGTCGATCGCGTCGACGATGATGACGCGCCATTCGCCGAGCGACAGCGACAGATGCATGCGGCGGATCATCGCTCGCACCTGATCGATCGTGATGTTGCGCGCGAGGTCTTTGCTCTTGTCCTTGAGTTGGCGCGTCAGATGGATGATTTCGGGGTGGTTACCCGCCTCGACCAGCCGCTCCGCGGTGCTGTCGCCTGGATCGTCGAGTCCGACAGTCTGCCCGTCGCCGCCGCGGCCATGAGTGACGAGAAAGCGTGCGACGCGGGCGGCAAAAGCCCCTTTCCCCATCCCCTGCGGTCCGGCGAGCAGCCAGGCGTGGTGCAGCCTGCCCCCCTGCCAGGCTTCGAGCAAAGCTGCCTCGGCCCCCTCGTGGCCGATCATAGCCATTCGGCGAGACCCTCCAGTATCGCTGCTGTCACCTGCTCCGCGGGCGCGTCGGCGTCGACAATCTGCCAGCGGTCGGGCTCGGCCCTGGCCATTTCGATGAAGCGCGCGGCGAGGCGCGCCTGATAGTCCGCGGGCTTGCTGCCCATGCGGTCGCTACCGCCGCGGGCGGCGAGACGGCGCGCGGCTTCGGCGGGGCTGACGGTGAGCAGGAAGGTGCGGTTGGGTAGCAAGCCTTCGGACCCCACGCCGTGGAGCGTCAATATGTCTGCATCGGTGAGACCGCCGCCGCCGCCCTGATAGGCGCGGCTCGAATCAACGAAGCGATCACACAGCACCCACGCGCCGCGCGCCAGCGCCGGACGGATCGTCCGCGCGACATGGTCAGCGCGCGCCGCCGCGAATAGCAAGGCTTCGCTGCGCGCATCCCAGCGGTCATCGCTGCCTTCCATCAACAGCGTCCGGATCGCTTCGGCGCCGGTGCTGCCACCGGGCTCGCGCGTTGCCACGACCTCGATACCACGCACTTCGATAGCCGCAGCGAGCGCCCGGATCTGCGTCGATTTGCCGACCCCCTCCCCGCCCTCGAGCGTGACAAACCGCCCGCGCGTCATGCCGAAAGCCTGAAAGGTTGGAGACGGAAGAAACGCGCGTGCATCATGTGGCCGTAGCCGCCAGCCCGGGCTTTGTCATCACGGCGCAGCGCGGCCGCTGCCAGAGGCGGCTTTTTTGCCCTTGCCCCCGTTGTTCGCCGCCAGCGTCACCCCGAAACCCCAACTCATCAGCCGCTCGGCCTCGTCGCGGCGCGCCTTGTCATTCGGCAGGCCGGCAACGACCATGATCAGCCGCCGCCCGTCGCGCTTCGCTGAACCCAGCAAACAATAGCCCGCTTCGGACGTGTAGCCTGTCTTTAACCCATCAGCCCCCAGCACCCGCCCGAGAATCGGATTACGGTTTGCCTGAATGATCGGCTTACCCTCGGGCGACGTGCCATGCTGGAGCTTTGGCATCGAAAAATAGCGGGCATAACCGGCGGGATGATCGCGGATCAGCCGGTCGGCAAGCGTGATGAGATCGGTGGCGCTGACCTTTGTAATCCCACCGTCGGGCCAGCCATTCGGCGTCCCGAAATTACTCGATTTCATACCAATTTGCGAAGCTACAGCATTCATTCTTTTGACAAATAATTCTTCGCCACCATCAATCCCGACCGCCAGCGCGGCGGCGGCGTCGTTGCCCGATACTGTGATCAGTCCTTTAAGCAGCTCATCGACCGAGACCTTTTCGCCAGGGCGCAGGAACATCGTCGACCCGCCGTTGCTGCCCTTCCACTTCTTCCACGTCGCTTCGCTGACGGTGAATTGCTTGTCGCGCGCCAACTCGCCCTTCTTGATCAAGTCCAATACGACATAGGCAGTCATTACCTTCGCCATCGATGCTGGGGCAAAGCGCTTCTCTGCACCCCGCGAGAACAGAACCTCGCCCGAATCGACATCCTTGAGCATCACGATCGGGGCCTGCGTGGTGTAGGACGGATGCGCTGCCGCCGTGCTTTTTGGACGTGCGTCGTCCGCCGCGGCCGCTGGCACGGCGAGCGTTAGTGCAAATCCTGCCAACACCGCAGCGCTTTGCGTTGTAATCTTTGAGAGTTTTATCACGCGTTCGTCACCGATCGCGCTGGACCACCGCGTCGCGGAAACCCTTGGCCTTCGCCGTTCCGAGTGCACCGCGCGCGTCGGCGTCGCTGGCGAAAGGGCCGATTCGCACCCTCCAGAGGTTGCCCGCCTTACTCACCGTGCCGCCGACCGATTTTGCAGCGGCATTGGCGCGGCTTTCGCTGCTGAACGCGCCGACCTGGACGACATATTTCCCTGCAACGGCGACTGCGGGTTTAGCAGTCGCTGCCGGTTCCGTGGTCGGTTTTGCTTTTTCAACGACAAGGCGGTCATCGCCGGGCTTGGCTTTTCCCGATGCAATCGGCGCTGCGGGCTGCGCTTGGACCTAAGGCGCTCCGGCGAGCGCGTTCGGGACCGGCATGGCTTTCAGCTTGGTGCGCAGGATTGACAGCAGCGAATCCGGCGTCGCAATCCGTTCGGGGACCGGTTGCCCGGCGCGCAGCTGCGCGCGTTCGGCGAGGGGCGGATTGGTGCGGCGGACGCGGACCGCTGAAACCGCGGCGCTCAGGCCGAGCTGTTCAGCGGCGCCGCGCGACAGGTCGATCAACCGATCGCCAACCATCGGGCCGCGGTCGTTGATACGCACCAATATCGTGCGTCCGGTATCAAGCGCGGTCACCTCGACATAGCTGGGCAGTGGAAGCGTCTTGTGCGCGGCGCTGATCCCGGCGGGATCGAATATCTCGCCATTGGCGGTGGGCCGCCCAGCGAGCTCCTCGCCATACCAGCTCGCATAGCCGACATCGTCGTAATCGGCGATGTCCGATGGGGTGTAGGTCGTACCGCCGATCGTATAGGGGGCGCCAATCTTGACCGGTGTGTCGCTCACGCCGTTCGCAGATTGCGCCGGGGCTGGGCTGGCGGTCGGCCCGCCCGGGCGCTCGTCGCCGAAACTGCCGCAGCCGACGAGCAGCAGCATCGCACCGGCTATCAACCCCGTTTTTCTACCGATCGATTTCATCCGCCAGCAACCCCACCGATAATGCGTAAAAATTGGAACAATTATAGTCCAATATCGCACGATAGTTACCGGTCAGCAAATAAGCGGTCCGTCCAGGGCCGTCGGGTTCGAGCAGCACCGCCTGAACCTGTCCGTCGGGCCAGCGTCCGCCGACCGGCTGAATCCCGTCGGCGCGCCATTCGGCCATCGAGCGCCAGCGGCTGTGGCGTGCGAAAACGCGGGGGCAACGGGTCGGGGTGAGGCGACTGGCAAAACGATTGCGATCGAAGCTGCTCGGCACCGTCACGGCCACGCCCCAAGGCTGTCCGGCACGCCAGCCGGCACGGCGGAGATAAGCGCCGATCGATTCAATCGCGTCTGCTTCGCTCGACCAGATGTCGGCGCGTCCGTCGCCGTCGCCGTCCTCGGCGACCGCCAGAAAGACCGACGGCAGGAACTGGGGATAGCCGAAGGCGCCGGCCCAGCTGCCTTTCAGCACCTCACGCGGCACTCCGCGCTGGACCATCTCCAGCGTCGCAATGAATTCGGGCTCGAACAGGCTGCGGCGGCGCCCTTCATAGGCCAGCGTCGCCAGCGCTTCGGGCAGGTCGAAGCTGCCAGTGACCTGGCCATAGGCGGTTTCATGGCCATAGATTGCGATCATGATGCTCGTCGGCACCCCGGTGCGCGCCTCGATCCGGGACAACAAAGGCAACAAGCGATCGTGGACGCGGCGCCCGCCGTTGATCCGTGCGGCATCGACGTGCCTTGCCTTGTAGGGCGCGAAGTTGGGAATCGGCGTGTCGGCGGTGGGCGGGGTGCCTAAATTGTCGCGGTCGAGCGCAATCACGCGCTGATTGTAGCGCAGCCCAGCGGTGACACGATCAAACACCTGCCGCGACACGCCGCGCGCTTGTGCCTTGGGCCACAGCGACTGCACATAGGCATCAAAGCCGCCGTCGCCGCTCTGCGCATGCAGCGGCGCCGATGCGGTTAGCAGCCAGGCCGACAGGACGGCGGCGGTGAGAGCGAAAAGACGACCGATGCTGAAATTGATAGCGTGCATGATGTTCCCACCCATAAGGTGTGTCTCGCACAGATGCGAGCGGCTTGGCTAGGTAATGGCGGGACGAGCCGAGTCATTCGCACGGCGGGCTGAGCCGGGCAGGTTTTTCTTGCCGCATCGGCCGATCGCGCTATGGCGGCGACCGTGCGGACAGGTGGCCGAGTGGTTTAAGGCAGCGGTCTTGAAAACCGCCGTGGGTGCAAGCTCACCGTGGGTTCGAATCCCACCCTGTCCGCCACATTCGTTTGGGTACAAACCGGAGACATAGGTATCATATTGTACCTAAGACATGGGTGACACCCTTGCTCCGAAGGGGTTGTCGATTGTTTGTAACGTTCTTTGTTCGAGATCGATATAGCCCAGATCATATTGCATGAAGCTGACGAGCCAGATGCCGTCGTCGACTTCCTTGA